>JAVKGX010000003.1 GCA_031432545.1 Armatimonadota bacterium | reverse complement strand
GCTGGGTTGAGGGCCCCGACATTACAAAACCCCGGGAGCACCCGGGGTCAAGGGAAGTCTAGCACAACCCGCCGGCCGGTTTCAGGAAGCTTCCACGCGGTTGCCGCCGGCGCGCTTGGCGCGGTACATCGCTTCATCCGCAGCCCGCAGCAGCGCGTCGGGGGTGCTCGCGTCGTCGGGGAAGACGGCTACGCCCACGCTCGCGCTCAGGCGCATCTCGGCCTCGCGGGCGGCGTCCTCGATCCGCCGGCGCAGCCGCTCGGCGACCTGTAGGGCGGCGAGTTTGGGGGCGCGCGGCAGCACGAGGACGAACTCCTCCCCGCCCAGGCGCGCCGGCAGGTCCATGCCACGGCTGACCTCAGTCATCATGCGGGCCACCTGCCGCAGGACCTCGTCGCCGTACATGTGGCCGAACAGGTCATTGACCTGCTTGAACCCGTCGAGGTCCAGGAGCAGGAGCGCCACGGGATAGGTGTAGCGGGCCGCCTGGGCGAGTTCCCGCTGCAGCATCTGGTGCAGCGCCCTGTGGTTCGCCAGCCCCGTCAGGGAATCGGTCAGGGCCATGCGCTCCAGTTCGGCGTCCCTGTCGGCGCGCTGGACGGCCGCGGCAGCCAGCGTCGCGTACGCATCCAGCATCCCTCGCATCTCGTCGGGGAACGCTTCGGGCTCTGTGCTGGCGACGCTGAGGACGCCGATGACCTCACCCTCGATGCGCAGGGGCAGCACGAGTTCGGAGCGCACACCGGTGGCGGCTTCGATGTATCGGGGCTCTCGATGGACGTCGGGGGCGTAGTACGGCCACCCGGTGTAGGCCACCCAGCCCACCAATCCATCCTTCCCGATGCGGAACCGCCGCTTCTCTGCGACGTCCGGGTTGCAGCCCCGCTGTGCCGCACAGTACAGCTCACGCGCCTGGCGATCGACCAACAGCACGGCCGCGATCCGGTAACCGAACAGGGTGTGGACCTGGGTGAGGATCTCGTCGAGGACCGCGGCCATGTCCATCGGCCGCAGCAGCCGCTTGGTGGTCTCGAGCATGGTCTGGTGGCTCACCCTGGCCATGCGCCAGGCCGGGTCCGGCTTGGGTCCTCGGGCAAGCGTACGTGTCACCGCGACCTCCTGCGGGGGCACAGAACTCTGGACCATCGGGCCGGAGACGTTGCGCACGGGGAATGGGGTACGGATCTATCTTAAGTGCCTTCGGAGCCGAAGTCGTCAATTCCTCCCCGGCCCACCAGGTTTTCCGTCATCGGGTTCACCATTCCTCCAAAAGATCATCCCGGCTTCGACCGAAAGGACGACCCCAACCGCGCCACCGCGCTCGGCCGGTAGGGTTCCCGGGCCAACCTGCCGAACCCTATATACCCAAAGTCGCTTCGCGCTAGCCATACCCCGGATCACCGCCGGCCCGCGAACCGGTGCGGGGGCGGTGATTCGTTCTAGGACACCCTACCCGGGGAAGAGGGGGATCGGCAGGGGCTTGTGCGACCGCGAGGGCGCCTACGTGCCGTCCAGGTGATTTCCGATGACCACTCGACTGTTCGGTGAGCGTGTACGACGCAACGAGGACCCTAGGCTGCTGACCGGCCAGGGGACGTATGTGGACGACGTCCGCTTGGCGGGGGTGGCCCACGCCGCGGTACTGCGCAGCCCCCACGCCCACGCCCGCATCCGCCGGATCGACACCCGGCGCGCGCGGGAACTGCCCGGTGTGCTGGCCGTGCTGACGCACGCCGACCTGCCACCTGGGCTCGGAGACCCCCTGCCCAAGCTGATCCCGCACCCCACCCTGGTGCACCACAAGACCCAGTACGCGCTCGCCCCCGGGGTGGTCCGCCACGTCGGTGAGCCGGTCGCGTTCGTGGTCGCCGAGAACCGGTACGTGGCCGAGGATGCCGCCGAGCTCATCGAGGTGGACTACGAGGAACTGCCGGCCGTCGTCGACCTGGAGGAGGCGGCGGCCGACAGGCCGGCCCTGGTGCACCCTGACGCCGGGACCAACACCGCGGCCCACTACACCCAGCGGGTTGGCGACTACGAGGCCGCCCGGGCGCAGGCGGACGTCGTGGTCGCCCAGCGGTTCGTCATGGACCGCGGGATGGCCGCGCCCATGGAGTCCCGGGGCGTCGTCGCCCACTGGGACGCCCGGACGCGGCAACTCACCGTCTGGGACAGCACGCAGGCGCCCATCCGCATCCGCAACTACCTGGCCGAGTTGTTCGATCTCGGGCAGAAGGATGTGCGGGTGATCGCGCCCGACGTCGGCGGCGGCTTCGGGCCGAAGATCATGATGTGCTACCCGGAGGAGATCCTCGTGCCGCTGGCCGCGATGCGCCTGGGCCGCCCGGTCAAGTGGATCGAGGACCGCCGCGAACATTTCTTGGCGACCAACCACGAGCGCACGCAAATCCACGACGCAGAGATCGCGCTTACCTCCGACGGGCGTATCCTCGGCGTGCGCACCGTGTTCCTCTACGACGCCGGAGCCTACATCCCGTACGGGCTGATCGTCCCGATCGTGGCCGAGTGCACGCTGCCCGGTCCGTACAGGATCCCCAACTACCACGCGGAGTTCCGTGCGGTGTTCACGAACAAGACGATGGTCAGCCCCTACCGCGGCGCGGGCCGGCCGCACGGCGTGTTCGTTATGGAGCGGCTGCTGGACCTGGCGGCGCGCCGCATGGGCATCGACCGCGCGGAGATCCGCCGCCGCAACTTCATCCGGCCCGACGAGTTCCCCTACGACGTCGGGCTCATCTACCAGGACGGTGCCACGCTCGTCTACGACAGCGGCGACTACCCCGCGACGCTCGAAGACGCGCTTGGGGCCGTCGACTACGAGCGGTGGCCGCAGCGAAAGGCCGAGTTCCGGGCGCAGGGGCGCCGTGTTGGCCTGGGGTTCGCCTGCTACGTCGAAGGGTCGGGCATCGGACCCTACGAGGGTTGCCGCGTCACGGTCGAGCCCTCCGGCAAGGTACACGTGGCCACGGGTGTGGGCACGCAGGGTCAGGGGCACTTCACGTCGTTCGCTCAGATCGTCGCCGACGCGCTGGGTGTGGACGTCGGGGACGTGCACGTGACGACCGGAGACACCGGGGCGTTTGGCTGGGGGACCGGTACGTTCGCCAGCCGCGCCGCGGTGGTGGCCGGGACCGCCGTCCACCTGGCGGCCCAAGCGGTACGCGAGAAGGCGCTTACGGTCGCCGCCACGATGCTCGAGGCGAGCCCCGAGGATCTCGAGTTGGCCCATGGTCGGGTCGCGGTGCGCGGAGCGCCCGGGCGGTCGGTCCCGCTCGGGGAGGTGGCGCGCGCTGCCAACCCCCTGCGCGGCGTAATCCCCTCCGAGTGGGAAGGGCCTGGGTTGGAGGCGACCCGCTACTTCGCCCCGCCGCGCGGGACGTTCGCCAACGGTGTGCACGCGGCGCTCGTCGAGGTGGATCCGCAGACCGCGACGATCCGGTTCCTGCGATACGTCGTCGTCCACGACTGCGGGGTCGTCATCAATCCGATGATCCTCGACGGCCAGATCCACGGCGGCGTGGCGCAAGGCATCGGCGGGTCGTTCTACGAACGTCTCGTGTACGACCAAGACGGCCAGCTGCTGACGGGGTCGTTCATGGACTTCCAGATTCCCACGGCTATGGAGGTGCCCGACATCGAGATCGTGCACCGCCAGACGCCGACGCCCCTCAACCCGCTGGGGGTGAAGGGCGCGGGCGAGGGAGGCGTGATCCCGGTACCGGCCGTTGTCGCCCAGGCGATCGAGGATGCCCTCGACGACCTAGACCTGGTCGTCACGCAGATGCCCCTGCACCCGGACGCGTTGTTCCAGTTGATCCAGCAGGCCGGGAAGAGGAGAAACGTATGACGGAGGGATTCCTATGAGAATCGAGGGCGCCGAGACGCTTCACGCCCCGCGCGACCGGGTGTGGCAGATGCTCAACGACCCGCAGTCGCTCGCCTCTTGCACGCCGGGTCTGAAGGAACTCAACCCCCTCGGGCCCGACGAGTTCGAGGCGGTGATCTCGATCGGCATCGCAGCGGTCAAGGGGACCTACAAGGGGAAGCTGCGGATCACCGAGCGGGCCGCGCCGCAGCGGTACGCGATCCAGGTCGAGGGCAGCAGCGGCGCGGGGTTCGTGCGCGCCAGCGGCGCCATCGAACTCGAGGACCGCGGCGGCGAGACCGGCGTGCGCTGGTCGGGCGACGTCCAGGTCGGCGGGGCGCTGGTCATCGGCACGCGGATGATCCCCGGCATCGCGAAGATGCTGGCCGGTCAGTTCTTCCAGTGTCTGGACCGCAAACTGGCCGAGGCCCCATGAAGCCCCCACGCTTCGACTACTACGATCCGCACACGCTGGACGAGGCGCTGGCGCTGCTGGCGGAGCACGGCGACGAAGGGAAGATCCTGGCCGGCGGCCAGAGCCTCCTGCCGCTGCTGAGCATGCGCCTGGCGCGCCCGCGGGTACTGATCGACATCAACCGCCTCATTGAACTCGACTACGTGCGCGCCACGGACAAAGAGGTGCGCATCGGGGCGACGGCGCGGCAGCGAAGGATCGAACGCAGTGACGCCGCACGACGCTTGCCGCTGCTCCTCGATGCGATCCGCTGGATCGGACACCCGCAGATCCGCAACCGCGGGACGGTGTGCGGCAGCCTCGCCCATGCCGATCCGGCGGCGGAGTTGCCCGGCGTGGCCGCGGCCGTGGGCGCGACGTTCGTCGTGCGCAGCGCCGCGGGTGAGCGCCTGCTACAGGCGGAGGAATTCTTCGTCCACTACCTGACCACCGGATTGAGAGCCGACGAGATGCTGGTCGAGGTGCGGTTCCCCGTCTTCCCGAACGGATGGGGCTGGGCGTTCGAGGAGGTGAGCAACCGTCACGGCGACTATGCGCTGTGCGGCGTGGCGGCCGGCGTCCGGGTGGAAGAGGGGCGGGTCGTCGAAGCTCGGCTGGCCTACGTCGGGGTGGGCCCGGTGCCGGTGCGCCTGGTCGAGGCGGAGCGGGCCGCCGCTTGCGGCGAGGCCGTCGACGAGGGTGCCCGCGCCGCTGCCGCAGAGGCCGCATCGCGCCTGGAACCGGACGGGGACATGCACGCGTCGGCGGAGTTCCGCCGACACCTGGCCGGTGTGCTCACACGGCGCGCGCTCCACCGCGCCCACCAGAGAACGGCATCTGGGGATCGAGCCGTGCAAGCGCCCGCGACCCCACCCGACCTGGCGGCCGGGATCGGGGACCGCGGGGTGACGCTGGGCGAACGCACGCAGCCGCCGCTTGAGCTGGGTGGCGAACCCGCCCGCCGGATCCGCATGCGGGTCAACGGCGTCGAGCACGCGCTGACGGTCCCGGTGCGCAAGACGCTGGCCGATGCGTTGCGAGAAGACCTGGGCCTGACCGGGACCCACCTGGGATGCGAGCACGGGGTGTGCGGCGCCTGCACGGTGCTGCTCGACGGCGAGGCGGTGCGCTCCTGCCTGCTGCTGGCGGTCCAGGCGGACGGCGCAGAACTGATCACGGTCGAGGGTCTTGGCTCTCCCGACAGGCTGCACCCGCTGCAGCAGGCATTCTGGGAGCACCACGGACTGCAGTGTGGATTCTGCACACCGGGATTCCTGACGACGCTCGTCGCATTCCTCCGAGACAACCCCGCGCCCACGCGCGAGCAGATCCGCGAGGCGATCTCCGGAAACCTGTGCCGCTGCACCGGATACGTGAACATCGTGGACGCCGTGGAACGCGCGGCGGCGCTGATGCGGCAGGGCCGGTCCGGCTCGTAGGAGCCGACCCGCCCCACCTCCCATGGCTTCACGGCGGATCGTCTCGTATCCGGCGCCCCGACGCCCCCTCCTCGAAGGCACGGCCGCCGGGCGCGTCCTGTCGGTACACCGCCGCAGCGTGTACGTGGAACTGAGGCCTCCGACGGGCGGCGCCATCCTCGCGATCGTGGACGCCGAGCTGGGAAACGGACCGCTCAATCTCGTCGCGGACCGCCTCGACACGGAACAGTTCTGCCTGCGCCAGGGCGATCGCGTCTGTCTGGTCGACGGCCAGATGACCGTGGGCGGCGGTTCGTTTCCTGGCGCGAAGCCGCTCACCCTATCGGTGCGCGAAGCCCGCCCGCACGACCCTCACTTGCGCCTTTGTGCCACAGATCTCGATCCAAAGGCCGTGTCTGCGTGCGCCGCGTTCGTGGCGCGAGAAGGGCCCGCCGACGGTCTGGCGGTCCTGCTGTCGGTGCTGGACGCGACGCCCCGCACGCGTGCGCTGCCGTCCGCCTGGCAACAGAAGGCGCTCGCCGCCGCGCAGACCCTGCTGCGCGGCCTACGCACGGACGAGGCGGATGAGATCCGAAGCGGAGCGCAGCGGCTGTGCGGCCTGGGTCTTGGGTTGACGCCCTCGGGCGACGACTTTTTGGTCGGCGTGCTGATCGGCCTCCGGCTCGCCGGCGCCGATCCGCGACCCATCGTCGAGGCGGCCACCGACACCACGCGCATCTCGCGCGCCTACCTCGAGGCGGCGGCCCACGGACAGGCGAACGAACCGTGGCACGATCTGCTGCAGGCGTTACGGAGCGAAGGCGGCTGGGAGCCGTCGGCGCGCAGACTGCTGCGCTGGGGCGAGACGTCCGGTGCGGACATGATGGCGGGCTTCTTTGCATGGTGGAATGGATGTGTTGGCGGACGGCCGCCCGTCACCCGGTACAATGGAAGCGTCTAAGATGGAGCCGCTGTTGCTGATCGCCAACCCCTATGCCGGCGGGGGACGCATCGGCGACCTGATGCCGACGATCGCGCGCGTCCTGCGGTCCCGCGGGGCCGCGCACGAAGTCCGTACGGCCTCGGGGTTCGAGGCATTTGCCTCGTTGGCCGAGCGCGCGGCCGACGAGGGATTCGGGGCCGTGGTCGCTGTCGGGGGGGACGGCACCGTCAACGCCGTGGTCAACGGGGTGATGCGCGCCGGCGCCCGCATCCCCGTGGGCATCATCCCCGCCGGCACCGCCAACGAGTTCGTCCGCAGCCTCCCCATCCCGCGGGGCGTGCAGAAGGCGGCGCAGGTCCTCACGACGGGCGTACCCGCAGCGATCGACGTGGCCGAGGTGAACGGACGCTACTTCGCCAACGTACTGGGGATCGGGCTGGACGCCCGCGTGGCCGCCGGAGCCAGCCGGCTGCGGGACCGGCTCAGCATGCGCGGGCGTGCCGTCTACTACCTCGCCAGCCTGCTAGAACTGGTGAGCAGCCGCGAGCCCGTCCGCGTCGAGGTGGTCACCGAGTCGGACGCCTTCAGCGGTTCTGTCCTGGCGATCGTCGCTGTCAACGGCCGCATGTACGGCGAGCGCGTCCCCTCCCTCCCCGCACCCGGTCTGCGCGACGGCCTGCTCGACCTGTACATCGTACGGGAAACCCACCGGATGCGGTCGATCAACGTGACGTGGAAGGTGATCCGGCGGACGCCGGTCCCCGAGGTGCTCATGCAGCGCTGCGGGCGGGTCACCGTCGAGGCCGACCGCAGCATCGACGCGCACGTGGATGGCAATCCCCTGGGGCGCGCGCGGCGGTTGGAAGCACGGGTGGTGCCGCGCGGCATCCGCGTGCTGCTGCCACCCGACGCCCTGCCGTGGAGGCCGGTGCCGCGTCCTGTCGAAGCGGCCGCGCGCTGATCCGATGACAACCGCATCGGACAACCCCGCGCGCGCCCAGCCCGCCCAAGCGGGACCGGCGATCCTTGTGCTGTCCGCGACCTACGGGGGCGGCCACCAGCGCGTAGCCGAGGTGCTGGACGGGGTCTGGCGCGAAACCGCGCCCGGTGTCCGGGTTGAGATCGTCGACTTCTTCGACGCGTTCGTGAACCCGACGCTCAACCATCTCACGCGCTCTCTGTACATCAACAGCGTGCGGCACGCGCCCCGGCTGTGGGGCGCGTTCTACTATGCCACCGGGAACATTCGCCCCGACTCACCGACCCAGAAGTGGATCAATCGGCTCGGCCGCCGGCGGTTGGCGGCTTACATCCGGGAGCACAAGCCCGACGTCGTCGTCCACACGCACCCGACGCCGGCGGGCGTGATGTCCGATCTCAAGGCCGAATCGATCGTCGACCGGCCGGCGGCGGTCGTGATCACCGACTACGCCATCCACTCACAGTGGATCCACCCTCACGTCGAACGCTACTGCGTCGCGACGGACGAGATCCGAGCCGGGCTGGAGGACCGCGGCATCCCGCCCGAACGCATCACCGTCACCGGCATCCCGATCGACCCGGTGTTCGCCACACCGATGGACCGGACGGAGGCCGCGCGCCGCCTGGGGCTGGACCCTGCACGGACAACCGTCCTGGTCATGGCCGGTGCGTACGCGATGCTCGGCGGCGTCGTGGACGTCCATCGTGTGCTGATGCACAGCTCCCGGCCGGTGCAGGCGGTGTTCATCTGCGGCCGCGATCCGGCCCTGGTGGAAAGGCTCCGACAGCGCAGCCGGCGGCGGCCGGACTTCCACGTCCACGGGTATGTGACGAACGTCCACGAGTGGATGAGCGCAGCCGACCTGCTCGTGACGAAGGCAGGCGGGATCACGGTCTCCGAGGCCCTGGCCAAGGAACTGCCGATGGTCGTCTATCGCCCGATCCCCGGCCAGGAGGACTGGAACACGCGCACCGTCGCCGGCGCCGGCGCGGCCAAGGTTGCCAGGGACCCCGAGGACCTCGCGCGGGTGCTGGACGCGTTGCTGGCCGACCCCGGAGAGATCGAGTCGATGCGACGGGCAGCCCGGCGCCTCAAGCGGCCGCGCGCCGCGCACGACGTCGCGCGCGTGGTCCTCGACCTCGTCGCGAGCGCATGATCGCCGCGGCCCGCACTCCGCTCGCCCCTCACGTCGCCGTGATCGGTCTGGTGGAGTGCGCCCGCGGGGCGCTGCTGTTCACACTGCTGCCGAACCACCTCCGCTTCGGGGTCGGTCACCAGATGTCGGTGGTCGGTCTGGCGCTCTCCGCCTACTACATCGCCGAACTCGCAGCCAAGGTACCTTCGGGGTGGCTGGTCGACCACTGGGGCCGGCGCGTCCCCCTGTACGGCGGCATCACGCTGTCGTTGCTGGCGGTCGTGATGTTCTCCCGAGTGGAGTCGACCGCGGCGATCCTGCTGGCCGCAGCGATCGGGGGACTGGGCGCGTCACCGGTCTGGCCGTCGGTGGTCAGCGGCGTCGCAGAGGCGACCGAACCGGGAGGCCGCGGCGGCGCGATGGGGGCGGTGTTTACCAGCTGGATGATCGGCACCGGTACTGGGTTCGTCGTCGCCAACTTCCTGCTGGAGATCCACACCGCCGTGGCGTTTGGGTTCGTCGCAGGCTGCCTGACGGGCGCGCTCGTCCTCGCACGCCGGATCATCGCCGACCGGTCGACGGGTCGGGTACAGGAGGCGCTGCGGGAATCGGTGCACGAGGTGGAGATCACCGCCGCGCGGCTGTGGCCGCTCATCGGGGGGATGTTCCTGCAGACCGTCTCCATCGGCATGCTCATGCCGATCCTGTCGCCCTACGCACGCGAGGTGCTGAGTCTGAGCCCGTTCTGGATCGGCGTCCTGCTGGTGGCCGGGCCGGGTCTGACGGTGCTGTTGCTCGTCCCGCTCGGCCGAACGATCGACCGGGTCGACCGCGTGGAGGTCCTGCCCGCCGCGCTCGCCCTGGGCGCGGCGGTCCTGTTCGCGCTGCCGTTCTTCCGGTCGCTGTGGATCCTCATCCCGCTCGTCGCGATCCTCGGCCTGGGCTACGCGACGATGCTGCCGGCGTGGAACGCGCTCATCATGGACCTGCTGCCGCCCTCGCGGCGTGCCACGCTGCTGGGGCTGGCGATGTCGATCGAGGGGATGGGAATCGCGTTCGGCACCACGATCGGCGGCGTGCTGTGGGACTCGTTCGGCCCGTCCACCCCGTTTCACGCCGCTGCCGTGCTGCTCGTCGTCGTGGCCATGGGCTACGTGGCGCTGCTGCCGAAGTCGGTCGAGCCGGTGCTAAACCGCCGCGCTCGGCGCGCCGTGGACCGCACGGGGCCGCATCCGTGAGCCTCTTGTGGATCGCGGGGGGAGCCGGTGTGTGTGCACTCGCCTACACTGTGGGTGCTCAGGCCGCGGCGCGCGCCGGCGGTGCGGTTCGCCGCGGTCCCGCGGTGATGCGCGTCGCGCTCACCTTCGACGACGGCCCACATCCCGAATGTACCCCGCGGTTCCTCCAGACCCTTGCCCGGTACGGCGTCCGCGCGACGTTCTTTCTCATCGGGCAGCACGCTGAGGAGGCACCGGACGTCGCGCGCGCGATCGGCCAGGCCGGGCACGACGTTGGCAGTCACACCTACCGCCACCGCCACCTGTGGCGTCTGGGACCGCGCGCCACGCGCGAGGAGATCGCCCGCGGACGCCGGGCGGTGGAGCGGACCGCAGGGGTCGACCCGCGCTACTTCCGTCCACCGTGGGGAACGTTCAACGCGGCGGCGCTGCGAGCGTGCCGAGCGGAGGGCCTGATCCCGGTGCTGTGGACCGTCCGCGGCGAGGGCTACCGCTGGCGACCTGCGGCCTCGGAGATGGCCCGAGAGGTGGTGCGCCGCTGCCACCCCGGCGCGATCGTGAACCTGCACGACCGCGGAGGCTTCCCCGACACCCCCGAGCGTGTCCTGGGCGCTCTGCCGGAGATCATCGCGGGCTTGCGGGCCAGAGGATTGGAGCCGGTCACGCTGTCGGATCTGCTGGCGTCCGAATGCAGCGGGCGGGAGTCGGGAGTCGAGCATCCGGGCTGAGCGGCGCAGTGCCGCTGGCCGACGGCGGCCCGCGGGAGGCCGAACGCTACGTCCCCCGTTGCACAGCACCCCGGGGCCACCACCCGACGGCGCGGGAACCTCCGTCAACAGGCCCGTGTCCACGTCGTAGACGAAGCCCCTCACGACGATGTCCTCGGGGATCCACGGATGCGACCTCACCTTCTGCACTTGCTCCCGTACGTTTGCCTCCAAGTCGGTGAACGTGTAGAAGCAGGCGGGGGAGACGGGTGCCTTCCCCGTCTGCTGCCGCAGTCTCGCTGCCAGCTCGTCGTCCCGCAGCGCGAGCATGGCGCACTTCGTGTGGTTGACGATCATAATCTCCCGGGTGCCCGCGACGTGGCAGGAGATGATCAGCGACCGCAGGACGTCTTCAGTCGCGATGCCGCCCGCGTTCCGAACGATGTGGGCGTCTCCGAGCTCCAAGCCCAACAGGCTCGAGACGTCGAGCCGGCTGTCCATGCAGGCCACCACGGCCAGCCCGAGCCGGGTCGGGCTGCCCGGCAACCCGGCGTGGCAGAATCCCTCGGCGTACGCCCGGTTCGCTGCCAGCACTCTGTCGATCGCAGTCACGCTGCCACCCTCCGCATCTGAGCAGACGTCTTCCGTCCGCCCGGTGTTCTGCCAGGCACCGCACTCCCGGCCCGCCCGGTCGGTCCGGCGAAGTGCGACAAACCTCCCTACTGCGCGCCATCCGACCCGTGGCGCTCCATCAGCCGCTGGAAGGACATCCACGCCTCGCGCGGCTCCCTGAGGCGCTCACGGCCCCGGCTGCGCCGGACCCCCTCCGGGTGGTAGTACCACAGCAGGAACTTCAGCCACGCGTTGGCGGCCCACCGCGCCCACCAACTGCGGATCGGGCGGATCTCGAAACCCAGGCGCTCCGACCCCTCCCAGTACAGGGACACCGCGTGCACCGCCACGATACGCCTGTCGGGGTTCGCCTTGAGGTAAGAAGCCAACAGGCGCAGCGCCTCGGCCATGCCCCGGCCGAACAGCAACCCCAGGCGCCGCGGATCCGAAGTCTGCCGGTGGTAGTCCGCCACCACCATGTTGTCGATGTGGATCTCGCCGATCGGGTCCCCCGGCCGGACCACCGTCCCGTCCCCCACCACGACCGGTCGGCCGCGATGCGTCCGGATCTCCAACCGCAGGAGGCTGCCCGGGGCGTAGTGGATGAGGCCGTGGCGGCGCTCCCACCAGCGCTCGTACCGTGCGAACACCGATAGGGGGAGAATCCTGCGCAGCATGCGTCGGCTATGATCGTACTACGAGCCCATGCGGAAGTGAGCCCCGCAGACGCCGAAGATCGGAGTCTCGCTTTCGGGCGGCCTGTGCACGCGCACGTCCTCCGCGAGCGCCGGGGCGGGCCGGGGCACGCGCACTCCGATGCAGGACCAAACCCGAAGATACCTCGCCGTCATCGCGGCGGCGTCGCTGTGGGGGGTCTCCGGTGTGGTCGCCAAGGCCCTGTTCAACGAGCAGATCCCCCCGCATGTCCTCATCGAGATCCGTCTGACGGGCGCCGCGGTCGTCGGGCTGGCCTACCTCCTGGCGTTCCGCCGGCATGCGCTGCGCCAGGCCTGGGCCAGCCGCGGGCCGATCTTCGTCCTGGGCTTGGTGCTCGCGTTCACCCAGTTCGCCTACTACGCCGCGATCAACCTCACCAACGTGGCGACGGCGATCTTCCTGCAGTAGCTGGCGCCGATCCTGCTGGTGCTGTGGGCGCGCTTGGTGGATCGCGAACCCCTTTGACGTTCGCGCGCACCGGCGCGGTCGCACTCGCGGTCACCGGCTCATACCTGCTGGTCGTCGGTCCCGTAGGGCTGGTGGCCACGCCGGCGGGCATCGCGTGGGGTCTAGCCTCGGCCGCTTTGTTCGCGACCTACACGCTGCTCGCGCGGCGACGGGTGGCGCGCGCCGACCAGTGGGGGACTCTGGTCTTGGCGCTGCTGTCCGGCGCAGTCGTTTGGAGCCTCGGCGTGCCGCCGCACACAGCGTGGCTGCAACCATACACACCCTCGCAGTGGTTGCTGTTCGCCCACCTGGCCGTGCTGGCGACTGTGCTGCCGTTCGAGCTGTTCTTGTATGGGCTGCGCTTCGTCTCGCCCAGCCGCGCAGGGCTGACAGCGACGTTGGAGCCGGTTGTCGCCGCGTTCGTGGCCTACGCGGTGCTGGAGGAGTGGCTGAACGTCCGGCAGGTCGCCGGCGGGGTGCTGATCGTGCTCGCCGTGGCGTGGACCCAGGTCGCAGCCGAAAGGGCCACCGCCCTACCGGCTCCGGATTGACTCGAGCCTGCCCGGCCTCCGAGGGTCGGTACTGCCGGGAGGATGTTTCAGACAGCGGCAGGTGCGCCAGCCCGCCCGCCGAACCCAGATCTTCACGGTCGGGTCTGGAGCTTGCCTTGCCGGCCACCATCACCGTCTACGACGGCACCGACACCATCGGCGGCAACAAGATCCTCCTGGAGGACGGCGACGCCTCGCTGTGGCTGGACTTCGGGGCGTCCTTCCACGCGCGCAACCTCTACTTCGAAGAGTTCCTCGCCCCGCGCTCTCGCACGGGTTTGCTCGATTTGGTCCAGATGGGGCTGCTGCCGCCGCTGCGCGGCATCTACCGCGCCGACATGGAAGACCCCGACGGCCGAGTCTGGGACCGGGCGGGCCGCTTCTCCCACTTCCGCGAGTGCCGCGCAGACGCGGTGCTGCTGTCGCACGCCCACCTGGACCACTGCGGGTACATCTCGTTCTTGGACCCGTTCGTCCCCATCGTCTGCACGGCGATGACGGCCTACCTGTGCAAGGCGATCCAGGACTGCGGCGCCCACCAGTTCGAAGGGGAGGTTTGCTATGCGATCCCCAAGCAGGCCACGGACGAGGGGACGCTGGGGGCCTTACCGGCGCGGGACTTCCCGTTCCAGCGGCGGCCGTACCTACTGACCGACGAGGTGCCCGCCGACCCGGAGCGATTTTGGAATCTACCTCCCTCCGCGCCGCGCGGACGGTACTTCCCCTCCCAGACCCTGCGCGTCGCCGACCGCATCGCCGGCCTGCGGGTGCGCTTCTTGCCCGTCGACCACTCCATCCACGGCTCGGCGGCCGTCGCGGTCGAGACCTCCTCCGGATGGGTCGTCTACACCGGTGACCTGCGCCGCCACGGCCGCGACCGTGCACTCACCGATGCCTTCGTGCGGGAAGCTCGCGCCCTCGATCCGGTCGCGCTGGTGTGCGAGGGCACCAACGTCGACCGCGGCCCGGGCCCAACTGAGGAAGAAGTGATGGAGGCGTGCCTTCGCACGGTGCAGGACGCCCATGGCGAGTTCGTCGTGGCGGACTTCGGCCCGCGCAACGTCGAGCGGCTGCTGATCTTCCTGGAGATCGCGCGCCGCACAGGCCGACGACTGGCCGTCACGGAAAAAGACGCCTACATGCTCGCCGCGATGCACGTCGTCGATCCCGCGATCCCCACACCGGTCACCGAACCTGCGCTCACCATTTACCGCCGCGCCCTGCTGAAGCCGCAGACCTGGGTGAAGTTCGTGCGCCACCGCTATCCCGACCACGTCACCGCAGCGCACGTCAACGCTCACCCGGGAGACTACCTCCTGTGTATGTCGTTCTTCGACATCACGGAACTGATCGACATCGACCCCGTGGGAGGGATCTGGATCTACTCGGCCAGCGAACCCCACGACGAGGAGCAGCAGTTCGAGATGCAGCGGCTGCGCAACTGGCTTGTGCGCTTCGGTCTGACGCCGGTCGGCCTGACCGACTTACCGTCGCCCTACCACGCCTCGGGCCACATCAGCGGACCGGAACTGCGCGACCTCATCGAGGAGATCGGGCCGCGTCGTGTCATCCCGGTGCACACCGCGCGACCGGCGGACTTCCTCAACCTCTTCCGGGGCACTGACGTCGTGCTGCCCCAAACCGGCGTCCCGATCCCGCTCGGCGCCTAGTCGGCTCGGCCCCCGACCGCGGCCGGGAGTCCCGACCGCAGCCCTCAGAAGCACCCGACACGACACCGCTGACACCGTGAAGAGCAGTTGCGTGCCCTTCCCTCGACTCACTCGCTTCACTCGCTCTCGAAGCCGCTGGTGGAGAACCTCAGCGTGCGGCTGTTCTCGGTGACCGTGCGCACGACGTGTTCGGGCACACCTGCGGGCACGGTCGCCTCGATTTCCAGGGTTACCCGAAGCTGGGCTCCCGGCAGGCCGGCGAGATGCGCAACTACCTCTTGGGCGATCTTGCCAGCGTCAGCGCCGGCGCGGAGGGGGTCGAGACTCACGCTTCCGTGGAATCGACGCGGAAGCGCAGTGACAGGTGGTGGCGCGGCGGTTGTCGTAGGCTGAACGCCGGTCGGGCCGGCGGGGGCGGGCGCGGTCTAGGCGTCCTGACCCTCACGCCGCTGCTCGGCATCGAGCCGCCCGCGTGCGACCTCGGGCTTCACCAGCAGCCCTGGAGGGTCGGCATCCGGCAGCGACACCTGCTCTCCGCCCGCATCCCCCGGTAGCGACCTGGCCCCCCGTCGTCACGGTCCCCTTCAAAGAAGCCGCAGGAGCTCTTCCACACTGAGCCCCGCGTGCCGTAAGATCGCCCGCAAGGTACCGCGGTCGAGTTCGTCGTGATCCGGCACCACTACCTGCGCGAACGGATCGTCCCTCCGCATGACGATATGACTGCCTGTATGCCGCCTGCGGTAGAAGCCGGCTCGCTCCAGGGCCCGGACGCAGTCACGCCCGGAAACACGCGGGAGCTTGCTCACACCACTACCACGACGGCTTCGAACCGCTCCGGTGGGACGGGCAGCCCGTCATCCTCGAGCGCCCCAACGTAGGCCTGGATCGCTTCTCGAACGTTGGCAATTGCCTCTTCCCTTGTCCTCCCCTGGCTCACACAACCCGGAAGGCTCGGACACTCTGCCACCCAGTAGCCGTCCTCGCCGGGATACAAGACGACCTGTCTCATGGCTACGCTCCTTTCCTCCTTCGAGCCACCCTGAACATCCCACGCAACGACCTTCCCTCATCAGTCCATCAGGTCTCCCGCCCCCAAACAACGGGCCGGTAACGACCACGCGCTCCCGGGCCAGCCGGGCGAGTTCCGGCCAGCCGAGGACCAGGGCGTTGTAGGCCTGGGCCTCCCGGGACCAGCGGCGCCTCTCGCAGACGCTGTACAGCCGGTACGCGAGCTCGCGGGCCACGTCCCCGCGGGAGCCCAGCTTCCGCAAGAGGCCTGCCGTAGCCTGGCCCCCGGCTTTTTGTGCCAGTACACGCGCAGCAAGTGGTGGGTGGCCTCCCAGACCGTAAACCGGCGGTCCTGCTCGGGGTCCCAGAGCTGGCCGAGCCTGTATCGCTTCGTGTACCTGACCTCCTCACCGAAGAACGTGGCGGACATCTTATGGGCCTCGTCCACCACGACCATGTCCCACCGGCACTCGGGGGCTGCGAGCTTCGCCTGCACGGCCTCGTCGCGGGCGGACTTGTCCAAGCCGCGCGATCACGAGGTGGTTTTCCAGGAACCAGTTGCCGGTCCGCGCCGTTTCCAGCTTGTCGTTGGTGGTGATCTCAAAGGGGAGCTGGAAACGCTGCTGGAGCTCGTCCTGCCACTGCTCCACCAGGCTCCCGGGGCACACCACCAGGCAGCGGCGGACGTCCCCACGCACCAGGACCTCTTTGATGAGCAGCCCGGCCATGATCGTCTTTCCCGCGCCGGCGTCGTCCGCCAGGAGGAACCTCAGGGGCTGACGTGGGAGCATGGCCTCGTACACCGCGGTGATCTGGTGTGGGAGCGGCTCCAGCAGCGAAGTGAGGGCAGCCGTCTCAGACGGCGCCTTCGCCTCGCAGGCGCGCGATGTCCTGCGCGGAGTAGCCGAGCTCTTCCAGGACCGCGGCGGTGTGCTGACCCAGGGTCGGGGGAGCCGCGCGGACGTCGCCGGGGGTGTCGGAAAACTTCAGCGGGACACCGGTCACGCTGATCTCTCCCGCCGTGGGATGAGAGATGGTCACCTTCATCTGGCGGTGCAGCGTCTGCGGGTCGGCAAACACCTCGCGGATCGTGTAGATCGGGCCGTTCGGTACGCCGGCGTCGTCCAGCGTCCGTGCCCACTGCGCGGTCGTCCGACGCATGAAGTGCGCTTCGAGCACGGGGATGAGGACGTCGCGGTTGCGCACGCGATCCGGGTTGGTGCGAAAGCGCTCGTCATCGGCGAGTTCGGGAGCGACGACCTCGCAGAACCGCCGCCAGATCGCCTCGCTGCCGACCGCCACGTTCAGGTAGCCGTCGGCCGTGCGGAACGCCTGGTAGGGTGCCAGGTTGGGATGCGCGGATCCCAGGCGCTTGGGGTCCTGGCCGGTCGCGAAGTAGTTGGCGGCCGCGTAGGTGAGCCACGCGATCTGGCCGTCCAGCATGGCGACGTCCAGCCACTGGCCGCGGCCGGTACGCTCGCGCACGCGCAAAGCGGCGAGGATGCCGTAGGCGGCGAACATGCCCGCGCAGATGTCGGCGACCGCCACGCCCACTTTCACCGGCGGCCCATCCTCCTCGCCGGTGATCCCCATCAACCCGCCCATGCCCTGCAGGATCAGGTCGTAGGCCGGCCGCTCGCGGTAGGGACCGTCCTGGCCGAAGCCGGAGATCGAACAGTACACCAGGCGCGGGTAGCGTTCGCGCAGCTGCGCGTAGGCCAACCCGAAGCGTTCCATCACGCCCGGGCGGAAGTTCTCGACGAGGACATCAGCGCGCTCGAGCAGGCGGTGGAGGACTTCGATCGCGCGCGGGTGCTTCAGGTTGAGCGTCACCGACTCCTTGTTGCGGTTCACGCTCATGAAGTAGGCGCTCTCCCCCTCGAGGAACGGCGGGCCCCATCCGCGTGTGTCGTCCCCACCGTCCGGGGTCTCGATCTTGACAACGCGGGCACCGAGGTCCGCCAGCATCATGGTGCAGTACGGGCCCGCGAGCGCGCGCGTGAGGTCGACTACGAACAGGTCGTCGAGCGGTCGCACCGGACGTAGAATCCTCCTTTCGGTGACGACGGCCCCCCTACTTTCTCACGAACGCCACGAACCGGCAGAAGGCGGCCTCGCCTCCCTTGAAACGGAACGGGAACGCGCCGACCCACACCCGCTTGTTGAGGACCAGGTCGATGTGCCCACCGATGTTCTCCAGGTGGAACACGCCTTTGGGGAACAGCATCGTGTGCGTCGCCTGGTAGTCGCGCGGCCAGGGGAAGGCCTCGTCCATGCTCATGCCGATCTTCTGCTCGACCACCGGGATCAGGTCGCGCCGGGCGTCGCGCACCTTGGTGTTGAACGGATGGTCGGTGGAGATCGCGTCGACCGCCATCCACCGAATCTTGCGGTCCAGCACCCACTCGCAGAACTCCGCGCGCGGGCCCGGGTGACGCAAAAACGAACGCGGCAGATCCGGGCCGGCGTCCGGGTGATACTCCCTCGTGTGCGGCGACCAGTCCTCGTTGTAGTAGGCGTGGTAGCCGGTGTGGATCACGAGGATGTCGTCGGGTTCGATCCTGATGTTGTGCTTGCGCTCCCACTCTTCGAAGTGGCGGGGTCCGTAGATGTCGTAGTCGCCGATTCCGAACTGCTGCAAATCCACGACGCACGCCGGACCCACGAGCCGCTCGATCGGGATCCCGGAGACGTCGGGCCCGGGGTCGTAGAAATGCAGCGGCGAGTCGAGGTGGGTGGCGATGTGGTTGGTCGTGGAGATGTGCTGGGCGTTCACGCCTTCGAAGGCGATCTTCTTGACCCACTTGATGGTCGGCCCGTCGTAATAGGCGAACGGTGGCGAGTCGACGCTGAAGTTCTGGGACAGGTCCAGGACCCGGCAGTCGCGCAGGTCGTAGAGGTCGAAGGCCATCGAGCACCTCCTGCGGGGAGTGTTTCATAGAGTACGTCGGCGCGGGCTGGATGTCCTGCGATGACGGCCCTCACCCTATGTCCCACGGAGCAAGGGACGATCGCGGGAGGGTCCGAAACTCGGGAGATCGGCACTCGGGCCGAGAGGATTTCCAGCCGGCGGGGGCGAATCCCCGTGCATCCACGGGACATCCGGGGGGGGCTTGGACCTCATCGTGCGCCGCGCCCGGCTGCGGGGCGACGGTGATCTTGTGGACATTGGCGTCCGCGGCGAGCGCATCGCCGAGATCGCGCCGCGGATCGGCGACCGGGCAGTCGTCGAGATCGATGCCGGCGGCCGGCTCGTCACTCCCTCCCTCGTCGAGACACACATCCACCTGGACGCCGTCCTCACCGTCGGGCAACCGCGTTACAACCGGACCGGGTCGCTGTTCGAGGGCATCGAGATCTGGAGCGAGCGCGTTCGGACGCTGACCCACGCCGACGTCAAGGAGCGCGCGCACCGCGCGATCCGCTGGATGCTCGCCCACGGCGTCACGCACGTCCGCACACACGTCGACGTCTGTGACCCGGACCTCACCGCGCTGCGGGCACTGCTCGAAGTCCGCCGGGAGGTGGCCCCCACCATCCGGCTCCAGGTCGTCGCCTTCCCGCAGCAGGGCATTTACTCGTTCCCTGAAGGGGAGCACCTGATGCGGGAGGCGGTGCGACTGGGTGCCGACGTCGTCGGCGGCATCCCGCACTACGAGTGGACGCGCGAGTACGGCGAACGCGACGTAAAGTTCGCGCTGGCGCTGGCTGCCGAGCAGGGCCTGCTGGCGGACCTGCACTGCGACGAGACCGACGACGAACAGTCCCGGTTCCTGGAGGTGCTGTGCGCGGAGACGGTCCGCCTGGGGTTGCAGGGCCGTGTCACCGCCAGCCACACGACCGCGATGCACTCGTACAACAACGCCTACGCCTACCGCCTGATCCGGTGGATCCGCCACGCCGGCGTGCACTTCGTCACCAACCCGCTGGACAACTCGGTGCTGCAGGGACGCTTCGACGGCTACCCCGTCCGTCGCGGGTTCACCCGCATCAAGGAACTGCTGGCCAACGGGATCAACGTCGCGATCGGTCACGACTCGATCATGGACCCCTGGTACCCGCTGGGTGTCGGCGACCCCCTGCAGGCGGCCTTCGTGCTGGTGCACTACGGCCACATGTCCGGCTACGAAGAGATTGCCGAGACACTGGCGATGGTCACGACGCGCGCCGGTGACTGCTTCGGCCTGGGAGGAGACCACCGCATCCGGCCCGGCGCCCGCGCCGATTTCGTGGTGTTTGACGCCGAGACGGAGTTCGACGTCGTTCGGACGATGGCGGCGCGCCGCTACGTGGTGGCCAACGGTCGGGTCGTGGCGAGGACGGAACCAGCCCGGTCCGTGGTCGCGCTCGACGGCACCGAGGAGGAAGTTCGCTTCACCGGTTGATCGGCCCTCCGATCCTCGCGCGCGGACGAAGCTTGGAGGAGAGGGCAGGCACGGGCAGTTCTACCTTGACCAAGGGGGGGTGGTGGCATGGCGCAAGAGGCAGTGGCTCTGCAACCCGCGGCGCGGGATCCCGACTACCCGCTCGAGCACGTTCCCGTGGAGGCGCGCAAGGGGCTGGTATCGGTGACCGCGGTGCTGGTCGGCTTCACGTTCTTCTCCGGCACGATGTTCGCCGGAGCGCAGCTCGGCGCGGCGTACCCGTTCGGGCAGCTGCTGTTGGTCTTGTTGATCGGGAATCTTCTGCTCGGGCTGTACGTCGCGACGCTGGCCGGGATCGCCGCGCGGTCCGGCCTGACCACCGTCCTGCTCAGCCGTTACACCCTGGGACGGTACGGCGCCAAGTGGGCCGATCTGCTGCTTGGCGGAACGCAGGTCGGCTGGTTCGGGGTCACGGTCGCGTTCATGGCGGTTCCCTTCGTGCGCGCGCTGAACCTGCCTGAGAGCTGGACAGCGCCGATGATGATCCTGTGGGGCACGCTGCACGCGGCGACCGCGTACTTCGGGTACCGCGGGATGGAAAAGCTCAGCTACATCGGCGTACCGCTGATGACCATCCTGGGGTTCTGGTCGATGGCGATCGCGCTGCGCGACGGCGGCGGCCTGGCGTCGATCGCGGCCAAGACACCGACCGAAACGATGACGCTCGCCGCGGCGATGACGGTGATCGTCGGCAGTTTCGCCAGCGGCGGCACGCAGGCCCCCAACTGGGGCCGGTTCGCCCGTACGCCGACCATCGCCTTCACCGCGGCTCTCACCGCCTTCATGGTCGCCAACGGCTTGATGTTCCTGTTCGGGGCGATCGGTGGGGCCGTCTACCAGAAGCCAGACCTCGCGGATGTTCTCGCCGCGCAGGGCCTGCTGCTGTGGGGCGTTCTGTTCCTGGCGCTGAACCTGTGGACGACGAACGACAACGCGGCCTACGCCTTCGGCGTCGCCGGCGCCGAGGCGTTCAACGTCAACAACAAACGGCCGTTCATCCTGATCGGCGCGGTCATCGGCACGATCTTCGCGCTCACCGGCGCGTACAACCTGCTCATCCCGTGGATGATCGCCATGGGCACGTTCATCCCGCCGCTGGGCGGCGTCATCATCGCCGACTACCTGTTCGTGTGGAAGCGCAGGCTGCCGCGCATGGAGTACGTCACCTTCGTGCCGGTCCGCTGGACCGCGGTCATCGCCTACGTACTGGGAGGACTGGCGGCGAAGTACCTGCCGGGTATTCCGCCCGTGAACGGCGTCGTCGTCGCGATGGTGGCACACCTGGTGCTTCAGGGTCTGTTCGCCGCGCGGCTGGGCAGCGAACACGAAGTCGACCCGCGGGCGGAGTACGTTTAGGGCGGTGGTGGGTGCGGTCTCCGCGAGCCGAGTGGTCCGGCCGGTTCGCATCGGAGTCGTAGGCGAGCGGGAAGCCGCACCCGACCTGCAGGAGGCGGCGCACGCGGTCGGGCGAGAGGTCGCTCGGCGCGGGGGCGTAGTCGTCTGCGGCGGGATGGGCGGCGTGATGGAAGCCGTCTCTCGGGGCGCTGCCGAGGCGGGCGGCATCGTCGTGGGCATCCTGCCCACGCCCACCGCCGAAGGCGCGAACCCTCACGTGACGATCCCGGTCCCCACCGGCATGGGCGAAGGGCGCAACGTCATCGTCGCGCGGGCTTCCGAGGCATTGATCGCGGTCGGCGGCTGGTACGGCACGCTGTCGGAGATCGCCTACGCGCTGCGAATGGGTACACCCGTCATCGGGCTTCGCACCTGGAGGATCGAGCGGGAGGGGCTGGACCAGGACCCAATCGTCCGCGCGCAGACACCCCAAGAAGCCGTCGAGCGCGCGTGGTCGGCTGCGCTGCGGCGGCGTGCGGGGTTGCTTTGAGCGGCCCCGCACGCCAGGCGGGTTCGCCTGCTAGAATGGTTTGGCCATGCCGTTTGTCGTCGGGGATCTGCAGGATTTGATCCGGCTGCTTGAGCAGCACCCGGAGTGGAAGGGTGCCCTGCGCGCGTCTCTGCTGGGAGAGGAGGTGCTGCAGCTCCCGTTTGTGGTGCGCGAGCTGGCCGAAGCTCAGAAACGCACCGAGCAGCGTGTCGAAGAACTCGCACAGGCCCAGAAACGTACAGAACAACGCGTCGAAGAACTCACCGAGGCCCAGAAGCGTACCGAGCAGCGTGTCGAAGAACTCGTACAGGCCCAGAAACGTACAGAGCAAGCACTGGCCCGGCTGACCTCGGAGGTCGCCGATCTCAAGGTGGAAGTCGCAGGGCTCAAGAAAGACGTCGGAGCACTGAAGGTCGACGTCGCCGGACTCAAGGTCGATGTCGGAGACCTCAAGGGCGACAGCCTAGAGAGGCGGTACCGGGAGAGAGCAGCATCCTACTTCCAGCGACTTCTGCGCCGGATCCGTGTGCTGGACCACCAGCAAGCTGGCGACCTCCTGGACGATGCGGTCGAAGCGGGCCGCATCACTCCCGAAGAGCGCGCCGACGTGCTGGGCTTCGATGTCCTGGTCACCGGACTTCGGGACAGCGGGCAGGTCTACCTCGTCGCCGAGGTGTCCGCGGTCGTCGACGTCCGCGACGTGGAGCGAGCGGCACAGAGGTCGGAGATCCTCGGACGGGCCCTACAGGCCAAGGTGCTGGCGGCGGTGGCAGGGACACGCCTCAGCCCCGACGCCGAGGAGCAGGCACGAGCGTCTGGTGTCGTGGTGGTCGTGGACGGGGCGGTGCAGACCGCATCCTAGGGGTCCCCTACCTCAATCCCATGCCCGCACAGGGAGCGGGCGCGCCTGGCCGTCGGCCACTGCACGTGCGGTTCGGCGGCGCAGATCAGCCGGTACCGCCCTCCTGGGGCGTGGGCTCGGCTCCGACAGCGGGTGCCGACCTGCGCAGGTGGCGCGCCAGGACGTTGCGCACTTCCCGGGTCCGCTCGTCCAGCACCAGCCTCCAGTACGAACCCACCTTCCCGATGTGGCGGTAGCGGCGGTAGCGGTCGCGCATCCGCCGGTGCCGGGGCAGCGCACGGAGTTCGCGCAGGGCGTCCACAAGGTGATCCCGCAGGAGGCGCACCGCTACCGCCGGCTGGACGTGGGCACCACCGGGCGGCTCGGGGACGACCCGGTCGACCACGCCGAGCGAGAACAGATCCTGTGCCGTGAGCCGGAGTGCATCGGCCACCTGCGGTGCGCGCGCGGGGTCGCGGTACAGGATCGCCGCCGCGCCTTCGGGCGAGATCACCGAGTAGATCGCGTGCTCCAGCATCAGGACGCGGTCAGCCGTGGCCAGCGCCAGCGCGCCGCCGCTGCCACCTTCTCCGATCACGGCGCCAATCGTCGGTACCCGGATCGAGCTCATCGCGGCTAGGCATTCCGCCAGTGCTCCCGCGATGCCTCGCCGCTCGGACTCCGGGCCGGGGTGCGCTCCCGGCGTGTCGATCAGTGTCACCAGGGGCAGGTCGAACTTCTCCGCCAGGCGCATCAGGCGGCGAGCCTTACGGTATCCCTCTGGATAGGCCATACCACGGCGTCTCGCTGCTTGCTCCTCGGATGTCCGCCCGCGCTCCTGGGCCACCACCACGATGCTCTGCCCGTCGAGTTGGGCCAACCCGCCTACAATCGCGGGATCGTCGCCGAGTGCGCGGTCCCCGTGCAGTTCCAGGAACTCGTCGAACAGGCCCCCCAGATAGTCGACGGCGGTCGGACGGCCGTGCCGACGCGCGATTTGCACCGTCTCCCAGGCGGACATCGCCTCCGCGTACGCCCCCGTTGGTAGCGCTGCGCGCGGGGTACGGGTGGGCGCACCGCGGCGCAGGTGGTGCAGCAGCGAAGACAACACGTGCCGCTGGTCCGGCCGCGCGAGGATCATATCCACCATGCCGTTCGCCAGCAACGTCTCTGCGCGGTACATCTCCTCCGGCGCCCGCTCACCGAGGATCATCTCGACGACACGCGGTCCGACGAAGCCGACCAGCGCCCCGGGTTCGGCGACGATCACGTCGCCCAGCGCCCCGAACGACGCGGCCACGCCGCCGAACGTCGGGTTGGCAAGCAGGACGATGTAGGGCAGGCCGGCCCGGTCGTGATCGGCGACCGCCGTTGTGGTTTTGGCCATCTGCAGCAGCGAGAGGATGCCCTCCTGCATCCGCGCCCCGCCGGAAGTGGTCACCGCGATCACCGGAAGCCGCCTGCGGGTCGCACGCTCGAACGCGCGCGCCACCTTCTCGCCCACCGCCGACCCCATGCTGCCCCCGAGGAAGGCGAAGTCCAAGACCACGAGCACGAACCGCTGGCCGTCCAGCGTCCCTTCGCCGGTGACGACGGCCTCACGCAGGCCCGTCCGCTCTCTTGCCTCCGCCAACCGCTGACGGTAAGGACGGCTGTCGGCGAAGTGCAACGGGTCGACCGACACCAGGCCGCGGTCGAACTCTCGGAACGAGCGCAGGTCGCACATCTGTTCGATACGCTCACGGGCAGGCATCGGCAGGTAGGTGCCGCATCGCGGGCAAACGTACAACCTGGCCCTCAACGCGTCCGCGTCCAGCTCCGTTCCACAGCGATGGCAGGTCGTGCGCTCGTCGGCCACCATTCCCCTCACGATCGTGCCAGGATCACCGCAAAGTAAAGGATCACCATCGCGATCAACGCACTCAGCCGGCCGATCCATCCCGACGTGCGACGCAGACGGTCGGCCCGGGCCAGCAGATCGGCGCGCTGGTCAGCCCGCGCCCCGTAAGCTTCCCGGACCAGGCGCAACGCGCGCGGGCCGAAATAGAAGTCGTGGAACAGGTTCAGCAACACCAACAGCCAGAACAAGAGCAGTTTCCAGGCCAGCGCCTGTCCGAACCGCCCGGGGATCGCGTCCGGCTGGAAGATCGCCGTGACCGGAAGGCCGCGCAGGTGCAGCTGGTACAGGCCGGTGACGAACAGCACGAGGATTGCCAGCCACGTCACAGCGCGAAGACGTCTGCCCACCCCTTCCACGAGCGCGGCGCGTTCCGTGTCCTGGAGCCGGCGGGCGTACGGCAGCACCGCCAGGGCGAGCACCACCCCGCCGCCTACCAGCACCGCGGCCGCGACCACGTGCAACCAGATCGTCACGAAGCGCTCCATTCCAACCTCCCTTCGGTAAAGGTGACTGCGCGGAGCCGCACTCCCCCGGCCGCACCGCCCTCACCATGTGGTGACAGGGTTGGGGGTCAGGGCCGACAGTTCGACGGTTATTGGATTCTCCACGGTCCGCGCACGGCCTGCCCCAAAGCCGTTGCGGCAGCCCGGACGTGACCCTATACTGGCGCTGCAGCCAACACAGTACATGGGAGGAACGGCCGATGCAGCGACATCCGGCTTGGGGATTGGCATTGCTCCTCGCCGCAACCCTGCTCACCGCGCAGTGCACCCCGCGCGCCGCTCAGACGCCCACCGTGGAACTCAAAGTCGCGGCAATCTTCCCTGGCGTCGTCACGGACGCCGACTACAACGCCCTCGGATACGTTGCCCTCCAGGAGGTCGCGAAGGAACAGGGCGTGCAGATCGCTCACTCCGAGAGGGTCGCTGTCCCCGACGTCGAGCGCGTGATGCGCGAGTACGTCGACCAGGGGTTCAACGTCATCTGGACGCACGGCGGGCAGTTCATCAGCCAGACCCAGAAGCTCGCCGAGGAGTTCCCCAACGTCTACTTCATAGGGGAGACCGATGCACCCGTCGAGGGCGCACCGCCCAACCTGTGGATCATCGACCGAAACTTCCAGGTAGGCTTCTACGCCATCGGCGCGCTGGCCGCCCGCCTGACGCAGACCGGACGCGTGGGCTACATCGGCGGGCTGGCGCTGCCGTTCTCCTACGCCGAGGTTCACGCGATGCGGCAGGCCATCCGCGATGCCGGTCTCAACGTCGACCTGCGCACGGTGTGGGCCGGGGACTTCAACGACCCCACGAAGGCGCGCCAGGTCGCCGACGCGCTGATCGCCGACGGCGTCGACGTGCTCGTCGGGTCGCTGAACCTCGGTATGCTCGGTGTGTTCGAAGCGGCGAAGGCCGCGCCGCGTCGGGTCTGGGTGACGGCGAAGTACACCGACAAGTCGGAGTTCGCGCCCGACCAGTACGTGACATCGGTGCTCTACGATTTCGCGGGGCCCCTGCGGGCGATCCTCGACAGGATCCGCGCCGGCGAGACCGGAGGCTACTACCCGCTCGGGTTCGACACCGGCGTCGCGCTGCAGTTCCCGTTGCGCAACGCGCCACCGGAACTGGAGGAACAGATGCGTCGGATTTCGGGAGAGCTCGAAGCGGGTCGCATCCAGGTGACGAAGGACAGCACACCGATCCGATGAGCGAACGCGGCTTTGCTGCGCAGGCCGCGGCGCTGGTCGCGATGCGGGACGTGCACAAGGCCTTCGGCCCGGTGGTCGCCCTCGACGGTGCGCACTTTGCGCTTCCGCCCGGCGAGATCCACGGTCTCCTGGGCGGCAACGGCGCCGGCAAGACCACCCTGATGAACATCCTCTACGGGCTGTACCGGGCGGACGCCGGCACGATCGAAGTCGACGGACGCCCGGTCGAGATCCGTGCCCCGCGAGACGCGCTGCGCTACGGCATCGGCATGGTGCACCAGCACTTCCTGCAGGTGGAAACCTACACCGTGGTCGAGAACATCACGCTGGGCACGCCTGTCGACAACCCCCTGCGGACCGACCCGGCGCGGGATGCCGCCCGCGTCCGGGACCTGGCCGGGCGCTACGGTCTGACAGTGGATCTGCTGGCCCGCGTCGCCGATCTCCCCGTGGGCGCGCGGCAGCGCGTGGAGATCCTCAAGGCCCTGTACCGGGGATCACGAGTGCTGATCCTCGACGAACCGACGACGAACCTCACGCCGCAGGAAGTGGATGCGTTGTTCGGGTCCTTGCGGGCGATCGTCGACGAGGGAATGAGCGTCGTCTTCATTACCCACAAGATCCGCGAGGTTCGCGCGGTCTGCGACCGCATCTCGGTGATGCGGCACGGCCGCACCGTCCTGGCGGGCGCGCCCGCCGGAACGGACGACCAGACGCTGGTGCGTGCGATGGTCGGCGAGGAGCTGGACGTGCGCACGAGCCTGCTGTTCGCCGGCGAAGGACGGAACGGGCGAGGTGGCGGCAGCGCCGGCACACCGGTCCTCCGTGTCGAGGGTCTTCGTGTTCTGGACGAGACCGGCGCCGCGCGCGTCGATGACTGTGACCTCCGGGTCGGCGCGGGCGAGATCCTCGGCATCGCCGGGGTGGCCGGCAACGGCCAGCGGGAACTCGTCGAGTGTTTCATCGGTCTGCGCCCTGCGGCGGCCGGCCGGGTGTGGATCGATCACACCGACGTCACCGGCGCCGACACGCGGTCGCTGCTCGACCGAGGGGTGGCCTACATCCCCGAGGATCGGCTGCACGACGGGTTCCTCCCGGACGCGAGCGTCGCGGACAACCTGATCTTGGGCTTCCACCGGCACCCGCCGTACAGCCGCGGAGCGCTGTTTGACCCTCGGGCGGCGGCGCGCGTGGCCCGCAGACTGATCCGGGAGTACGGCATCCGCACACCCAGCCACGGCGAGCGCGCCGGCAGATTGTCTGGTGGGAACATCCAGCGGATCCTGCTCGCGCGTGCGTTCTCCCATCCCTGCCGGTTGCTGATCGCCCACAACCCGACGCGCGGTCTGGACATCGTGTCCACGGAGTTCGTCTACCGAAAGCTGCTCGACCTCCGTGCGCAGGGGGCGGGCGTCCTGCTCGCCTCCGAGGACCTCGACGAGTTGCTGCTGCTGTGCGACCGCATCGCGGTCCTCTACCGGGGCCGCGTCGTCGGAACCCTGCCGCGGGACCGGTTCGACCGCTACGAGATCGGGGCGATGATGGGCGGGGTTGCCTCCGTTGGCTGAACGTGCCGCTCTGCCCCGTGTGGTCGCGCGCCTGCTCGCGCGAGCGCTCCCCTATGCGCTCGCCGTGGCCGCCGCGTTCGCCGCCGCCGGCGTCTTCCTGGCGGCCCTCGGCTTCGACGTCGGCCGGGCCTACGCTACGATCCTGCTGACGTCCTTTCGCACGCCTTTCAGTTTCGCCCAGACGCTGGTGAAGTTCGCCCCGCTGCTGCTCCAGGCGCTCGCTTTCACGCTCCCCCTCACCGCCCGGAAGTTCAACATCGGCGGCGAGGGGCAACTCATCGTCGGGGCGATTGGCGCCGCGGCGGTCGGCATCGCCCTCGCCGACCTGCACGCCGCGTTTCTCCTGCCGGCGGCCGTTGCCGCGGGTATCCTGTTCGGTGCCCTTTGGGCCGCACTGCCGGCCTGGCTGCTGTACCGATTCGGCATCAACGAGATCCTGACGACGGTCCTGATGAACTTCGTCTCGTTCGGTCTGATCGACTACGTCGCGACCGAGATCTGGCCCGACCGCGCCGCGGGACACCCCACCACCGTCGCAGTCGGGGCCGGCGCGTGGATGCCGCTGCTGGTCGTGCGACCGCCCGTGCACGCGGGTGTCCTGCTCGCGCTTGGCGCAGCGGTGCTGGTCCACTTCTACGTGCGGCGGACCGTAGGCGGCTACGAACTGGTCGCCACGGGCGCGAATCCCCGTGCGGCCAGCGTGTACGGAATCGCCGTCCGGCGCGTCTTCCTGTCCTCGCTCGTGTTGGGAGGTGCTCTGGCCGGCCTGTCGGGCGCGATCGAAGTCAGCGGCGTACACCACAGATTGATCGAGGGCATGCAGTCGAACTTCCTGCTGCTGGGAATCATCGTCGGTCTGATCGCCAAGGGCAACAACGCGGCCGTGCCGTTCGTGGCGTTCTTCATCGCGGTGCTCGACGTGGGCGCCAGCGCCCTGCAGCGGACGATGGGCGTCCCCGTCGAGATCGGATTTATCGTCCAGGCCCTGGTCCTGATCTTCGTGCTGCTCTCGGACGTCGTGCGGAGGCGGTAGGGAACGTGGTGGACGGCGGCTTCGTGCTCTTCGCTCGACTCGTGATGCTGACGCTGGTGCCTTACGTGCTCGCCGCGCAGGGAACCATGCTGGGTGGGCGCACGGGGGTTTTCAACGTCGCGCAGGAAGGCATCATGCTCGTAGGTGCATCCGTGGGCTTTCTGGTGGCCTACGCGTGGGGGAGCATCGGGTACGGACTCGCCTTGGCCGCCCTCACCGGTGCGCTCTTCGGGCTGGTGCTGGCCTCCTTCACGACCACCCTGCGATTGAACCAGTTCGTCGTCGGCCTGGCTCTGTTCTTCATCGGCGTCGCGCTGTCGACATTGCTGTACAAACTCACCATCGGCGTCACGCTTACCCCGCCACGGATCCCCACCCTCCCGGAGATCCACCTGCCGGGGCTGGGCGACATCCCCGTCCTGGGCCCGATCCTGTTCCGGCAGAACGTGTTGGTGTACGCGGCCGTGGTGCTCTCGCTGCTGTTCTGGTATGGGCTGTACCGCACCCGCCTGGGGCAAAACCTGCGCGCGGTCGGGGAGAATCCGATGGCAGCCGACAGCCTGGGCGTAAACGTGGCGCTCATGCGCTACGCGACCACGATCCTCGGTGCGGCGTTGATGGGGCTGGCCGGAGCGTACCTGCCGATGGTCTTCACGGGGACGTTCACCGAGGGAATGGTGCGGGGACGGGGATGGCTGGCGATCGTGCTCACGTTCTTCGGAGGGTGGAGGCCGGATTGGATCCTGGCAGGATCGCTGTTCTTCGCCGCGGTGGAAGTCCTGTCGTTCCGCGTACAGGTCACGGGCGTGGGGATCGCCTACCAGTTCGTCCTCATGCTTCCCTACGTCGCCACGATCTTCGTCATGGTCTTCGCCTTCCAGCGCGTCCGCGCTCCCGCGGCGCTGGGCCAGAACTACGACCGGGAGAGCCGAACGATGGCCTAGGGCTCTACCTCCACGTCCCGGTCCGTGGGCGGGCGGTGACTCCCACCAGGTGGCCTAACGCGACGCGAGGTGCGCCATGGTCCGTACGGCCTGTTCGAAGCACGCGATCGGCGCCCGAACGAGCCCGGCGCCCACCTGCCCCACACCGGCGTCGCGGTGGGCGATGCCGGTGTTGATGCGCGGTGTGAGGCCGGTGCGCACGACCTTGCGGATGTCGATGCCGGTCGGCGTCCCCCGAAAGTCGAGTTGCGGGATCCCAAACGCCGGGTTTTCGGCCAACGTGATCTCGTACATCTCCATCGTTGCGGCGAACGCATCGCGCGGCGACCCGCCCACGAACTTGACGATCGCCGGCGCGGCGGCCATCGCGAACGCGCCGATGCCCGCGGTCTCGGTGATCGTCGAGTCGCCGATGTCGGGGTTGGCGTCTTCCTCCCGGAATCCGGGGAAGTACAGGCCCTTGGGGATGTCGGCCGGCGCGGTGAACCACCTGTCTCCCAGACCCGAGACGCGGATCCCGAAATCCGTGCCGTTGCGGGCCATGCAGGTGACCAGCGTGCTGCCCTCAATGCCGTGGGCGGCGTCCATCGTCGCCTTGCACGCCGCCATCACGGGGTTGAGGATCGCCAGATCGTTGTCCGCCAGGTAGCGCAGCACGTCGTGCAGTGTCTGTGCATCCAGGTCGGCTCTTGCCAGGTGCGGGGCCAGCATCCGTGCGAACATTGCCGAGCCTGCGATGTTGCGGTTGTGGCCCTCGTCGCCCATCGTCAACTGCCGGGCGATCGTCGCCTTCATGTCCAGCCCGCCCGCAAGCTCCAGGGCGCGGCCGATTGCAGGCGCGAGCCGCTCGTTGATCCACCGGAGCCGGTCGAGCACGTCCGCGCTGTAGGCTCCGTAGCGCAGGACCTTGCCGTAGCCCTCGTTGAGATTGGAGTATGCGCGGTTGCCGTGCGCGCGGTTCTCCACGATGTACACGGGCATCGAGGCCGACGTCACCCCGGCCATCGGACCGACGGCGGCGTGGTGGTGGCAGGGTTCGAACTCGATCTCGCCTGAGGCGGCCAGGTATTGGGCGTGCTCGGCATCACGGGCGAGCCCTTCGTACAGCAACGCACCGATCACCGCCCCGCGCAGCGGGCCCGACATCCGGTCCCACGGAATTGGGGGCCCGGCGTGGAGCAACAGATTGGGGCGCATGCCCGGAACGACGTCCAGGGCACGCCCCACTCCGACGAGGACGGGGTGCGCGTCCAGCACCCTGCGCACGGCGGTTTCGTTGGCCGCGTCGATGTCCATGGGATCCCTGTCACCCTCCCAGTTTCGCCAGCAGGTTCATCATCTCCGCGTCGCCCCCGGCGGGCGGGCGCCAGTCTACCGAGACGACGGGCGTCCCTTGGGCCCGCAGGCTCTGCTCGAACAGCGCCAAGCCGACATTCACCACGCGCGGCCCGTCGCGCAACAACCGCTGGATCGCATCGGACACGCGCGGCACCGTCGCGGAACCCTGGGTGGCATGCAGCGCTGCAAGCGGCGGGGCATCGCCGGTGCGCGCCCCCACAGCCTCCGCAACGCGGCCGGCGAACCGCGCCGCCCGCGCGTTGGTCTCCTCGACGTGCACGCCGGCCTCGCGCAGGACCGTGATCTGCGCTGTGTGTCCCTGCGGGTCGGCGTCCGTCCCGCACACCGACGCCACGAACACCACCCGCCGGTCCGCCTTCCGCTGGGCCTCCTCCACCGCCGAGGCGACTTCGCCCGCGGGGTCGGGGTGCGCGCCGTATCCGAGCACGACGTCCAGCAGCACGACTGCCACCTCGGGGTCGGCCGCCTCCTCGACGATCCGTCTGTTGCGCACCTCCGGGTCGAGCATGGGGTGCAGCCGCCCTACGGTGAACTCGTCTGCGCCCAAGTCGACGACCGTGTGCTCCCGGCTGCGCAGCGGGTCGTCCAGACGCCACTGGAGCTCCAAGGGCGCATTGGACCACACCGGACCTACGTGGTCGCGCACCACCACCTGCGCTTCGGCACAAAGGGTCCCGCCGCTGTACAGACCGCGGATCCACCGCGCACCCGGCGCCGAGCGGAACGCCTCCAGCGCCGGCAGCGCCGACTCCTCCGGCTCCGGCACACGAACCCCGCCAAGCGCGGCGGCCATCGCCGCGGCGTCGTGCAGCGTGGTCGCAAAGTGTACGTCTCCGACCGGAGGACGTCCGGCGGCGCCGAGGAAGTTGACGACGACCGGTTTCCCGCATCCGGCGGCCATTGCCAGCACACGCCCGGCCACCTCGGCGGACGGCGGCTTCGACAGCAGGACGATGACGCGCGTCCGCTCGTCCGCAGCGAGCGCCGCCAACCCCGCCTCGAACGCGGCGCCGCCGACGCGATCAGACAGGTCTCGTCCGCCGGTGCCGAGGGCATGCGAGACACCGCTGCCCCACCGGTGCAGCAACGAGCTGACCTCCTGCAGCCCCGTTCCCGAAGCGGCGACGATCCCCACCGGTCCGCGCCGAACGGCGTTGGCGAACCCCAGGCCGACGCCCCCTATGAGCGCCGTCCCACAGTCCGGCCCCATCACCAACAACCCGCGCTGGGCAGCCAGCGCCTTCAGCCGCACCTCGTCGTCGACCGGCACGTTGTCACTGAACACCATGACGTGCAGCCCCTCGCGCAGCGCCTCCTCCGCGACCGGGGCGGCGAACCGGCCGGGCACCGACACGAGCGCCAGGTTGGCGCCCTCGAGGGTCGCCCGCGCCGTCCGGATGCTCTTGGGCAGGTACTCCTCACCGCCCGCCGAGGGGCGGCGGGTCAGCAGCGCGTCGATCCGGCCTAACGCGTCGAGGGCCGCCGCCTCGGTGTGCGCGCGCACCACCACGACCAAGTCGTCGGGTCCCGCCCGAGCCAGCTCCGGCGCGTCCAGGCTAGCGGCCCGCAGCATCTCCAGGTTGGCGGGCGTCCCCATCACGATCCCCGCCTCCTCGACGCCGGGCAGGTCGCGGAGGGCGCGCTGGGCCTGCATCAAAGACACCGAGTCGTGGTAGCTGCCCTTTCGCAGGACTGCACGGACCACCATGTCGCCTACTGTTTCCCTGCCCGGATGGGCCCTCCCTGCCGTCCCCGACCGCGGCGTGCGGTTTCCAGCGTCGGGAAGACACGTGACGGAGGAATCGCGCACCCCCCGCGCGAAACCCAAGGCATCACATTCCGCCGCAGAGGGGGGAAGATCGCATGCCGTGTCCGCTCCGATCGTCGTGGTTCCGGGGAGCTGCACTCCTGGTGGTGCTCGGCCTCCTGGTCGGATCCGCGCAGTTCACCTCCACGCTCGCCGCCCCGCAGCAGCAGACGACGCTGGCGATCTTGCACTTCAGCGTGATCCGCGGCACCACGTGGTCCGGCGCCCACCACCGCGCCGGGCAGAGGATCGCACAGAAGTACCCCAACGTGCGGTACGTGTACCGTGAGGAGGTGGCTCCCGACTCGACGGTGCCCTTCGCGGAGGCACTCATCCGCCAGGGTGCTGGCATCGTGGTGGGCAACGCTGAGTTCATGGGGCTGCCGCTGGGAGAGATCGCGGACCGGTACCCCAACGTCTACTTCGGCTCGGTGGTGGCCAGCGACGTCAGCCGCAAGCGCAACTTCATCCGCTACTTCCCCCGCCAGTATCAGGCGCTGTACCTCGAGGGCCTGATCGCGGGCGCGCTCACCCGTACCGGCAACATCGGTATCGTATCGGCCTTCCCGAACATCCAGGTCATCCGCCGCACTGCCGGTTTCTTCCTGGGCGTGCAGGACGCCGCCCGCACCCTGAACAAACGCATCAACGTCTACGTGAAGTACGTCGGCGACTGGTACAAGCCGACCGAGGAGCGCGACGTGGCGCGGGCGCTGGTCAGCCAGCAGCGCGTGGACGTGCTCACCCAGCAGACCGACTCCGGATCGCCGCTGGACGTCGCCCAGGAGCGGCGGATCTGGTTCGTCGGCAAGGACATGGACATCGTGGGTTTCTACGGGTGGTCCGACACCAACACGGTCGCGGTCTCGTTCGACACGCGTTGGGAAGTGATCTACGACCGAATGGTCCGGGACTACCTGGCGGGCAACCGCAACCCGCGCAACCTGTTGTATCTGGGCATGCGGGACACGATGACGCTAGCGGACGGGACGGTCGTCTCCGCCGTGGACATCATGAACAACCGGCGGGTCGGCGTCGACGCGATCAGCCCCAGAGCCCGTCCGATGATCCCGGCCTCGATCCTCCGGCTCGTGACGCAGCGGCGCCAGCAGATGATGCGCGGTGAGTGGGACCCGTTCCAGGCACACGCGCTCGTGAGCAACGGCACGGGACTGGCCCTGCGCGGCACCCCGATCCCTCCCAAGGGCACTGTCGTGAAGAGAGCCGGTGTGATGCCGACCGACGAGTGGCTGCTGTCGCAGTTCAACTTCGATCTGAACGGCATTACCATCTTGAGGTGAGCCCGTCCCGCGAGGACGGCAGCGCGGCGGGCGGGGACAGCCCCGGACACGCAGGGCTGTCCTCGCCGCACGTTTGCGCCCGCAGGGCACCGCGTCCGCAATGCCGCAGCCGACGCCTGACGGTTCCCCGCCCGACGTGATCCTCGCGGCGCGAGGGATTGTGAAGCGCTTTCCCGGCGTGCTCGCCCTCGACCGCGTCGATCTGGAGGTCCGTGCCGGTGAGGTGCACGCCGTCCTCGGACAGAACGGAGCGGGCAAGACGACGTTGATGAACGTCCTGTTCGGTCTGGTGGAGCCGGACGGAGGCGAGATCTACCTGCGAGGCAGGAGGGTGCACTTCCGGTCGGCCCACGATGCGCTGGACGCCGGGATCGGCATGGTGCACCAGACCCGCCGCCTCGTCACCGCCCACAACGTGCTGGAGAACATCGTGCTCGGGCATCCCCGCGCGCGGGGGCTGCTGGACCTGCGATCCGTGCGGCGGGAGGTGGAAGCGCTGTGCGCGCGCTACCGACTCCGCGTCGATCTGGACGCCAAGATCTGGCAGCTCTCCGAGGGAGAAAAGCAGTGGGTGGAGATCCTCAAGGCGCTGTACCGCCAGGCAGCGATTCTGATCCTCGATGAACCGACGGCTACGCTCACGCCCCCCGAGGTGGAGACGTTGCTTGCCGCACTCGATGTCTTGGTGCGTGAGCACGGTGTGACGGTCCTGCTCGTGACCCACAAGCTGCCGATCGTCATGCGCGCCGCCGACTCCATCACCGTCCTGCGGGCGGGCAGGGTGGTCGCACGCCTGCGCACCGCGGATGCGACCGAACACGACCTGGTCGTCCACATGATCGGACATGACGTGCCGGCGCGGGATGCGCATCCGCAGGCCCCCGGGGACCGCGTGCTCCTGTCAGTGGAGGATCTCTCCGCGTACGGCGACCGAGGGACGCTCGCGATCCGCGGGATGTCCTTCGACCTGCGCGAGGGCGAGATCCTCGGCGTCGCCGGTGTGACCGGCAACGGACAGGATGAACTGGCCCAGGTCCTCGCCGGACTGCGGCCCGTTGCCTCGGGGAAGGTGGTCTTCGCCGGTCGCGACATCACGGGTCTTGGGCCCTTGGACCGCTGGCGGATCGGCATGGGTTACGTCCCGGCCGAGCGGTCGACCGTGGGCTCCGTCGGAGCCTTCTCGCTGGTGGAGAACACCGCGCTCAACTATCACTTTGACGGCAGGGTCTGCCGCCGCGGCCTGCTCGACCCGACGGTGCTGGAACAACTGACGGCGCGGATCATGTCGACGTTCGACATCCGTGCGCCGCACACGAAAGTCCGCGCGCAGCACCTGTCCGGCGGGAACCTCCAGAAACTGATCCTCGGCCGCGTGCTGTCGCGCGAGCCGCGGTGCATCGTAGCGCACCTGCCCACGCAGGGTCTGGATGTGGAGGCCGCCGCATTCGTGCGCGCCAAGCTCCTCGAAGCCCGAGCGCGGGGCGCCGCGGTTCTGCTGATCTCCGAAGACCTCGACGAGATCCTCTCCGTGGCCGACCGTGTTGCGCCCATGTACGAGGGGCGCTTCGTCGCCGTACTCCCGCGGGACCAGGTGACGCCGCAGACCGTCGGTGCGATGATGGCCGGCCTGCAGCCGGCGGAGGCGGTCTAGTGGAAGGGACAGCACGCGGCATCACGCGGGCTCTGGTGGGCCCCGCGGCTGCCATCCTGCTGGCACTGGCGCTGTCGGCTCTTTTGTTTTTGCCGGCTGAAGGCGGCGTCCTCGCCGCGTACCGCATGATCTTCTCGTATGCGTTCGCCAACTTGCATGGATTCGTGGCCACCCTTCACCGGGCGATCTACCTCGTCCTGTGCACGTTCGCCTTCTTGATCCCGCTGCGCGGCGGGCTGTGGAACATCGGTCTGCCCGGGCAGGTCTTCGCCGGCAGTTTGGGGGCCTTCGCGGTGCCGTTCGCGCTGGGAGTCCATGACCCGGCGTCCACCTTCACACCCGGCACCGGATACGTCGTCCTGATGGTTGTCGCGGCGGCCGCCGCCGGAGCCGCACTGGCCGCCCTCACCGGCGTGCTGCGTGCCCGCCTCCAGGTGAACGAGATCCTCGTGACGATGATGCTGAACTCGATCCTTTTCTGGCTGGTTTCCGATTTCATCAAGGAGGGCGGCCCCTTCATGAGCGCCACGGCGGAGGGCGAGAGCTTCGCTTTGCCCGAGACGCTGCGCGCACCCCTGATGGCCGGTGTGCCGATCACCGCGCTGGTCGCGCTGGCCGGCGCGGCCGTGCTGGACTGGCTGTTCGCCCGGACAGCCGCCGGTTACAGGGTCCGGGCCTTCGGCCACAGCCCTCCCGCCGCCCGGTACGGGGGGATCAGCCCGCTGCGCGTCTCCGTCTGGGTGTTCGCGACCGGAGGCGCCTTCGCCGGGCTCGCCGGCTACCACTACTTCGCGGCCGTGCCCGGTCTGTACAAGATCCCCACCAACTACGGTTACTACGGCGACCTGGCTTTCTACGGCATCATCTGCGCGTTGATCGCCCGCGGCAGCGCGCTGGGCGCGGTCCCGGTCGCGGTGCTGTTCGCCGGGCTGTCGCTGGGCGGCCGCTTCGCCCAGGGCGCGCTGCACCTGCCGTTCGGCGTCGACTACGCGATGCTGGGGCTGCTCATGGTGACGTTCGTGGCGTCTCACTTCCTCGACCGGCTCCGGCTGCGCCCGCGGGCGCAGGCCGCCCCGGCGCTTGCGGAGTCGACCGCCGAGCACGCGTGAGGAGCGAGGCATGTCGGAACTGCTTCTGCGCAGCCTGGAAGCGTCGGCGATCTTCCTGCTGGCGGCCCTGGGCGAGACGACCAACCAGCGATCCGGTGTGCTGAACGTCGGCCTGGAGGGCGTGATGCTGTTCGGCGGCACGCTGGGGTTCATCGTCGCCCAGACTGCGGGCGACCACGGGCTCGGACTGGCCGCCGGGGTCGCGGTCGGAGCGCTGCTGGGGCTGGTGCATGCCTTCGTCTCCGTAACGTTGCGCGGCGACCAGGTCGTGAGCGGGATGGGCCTTTGGATTTTGAGCTTCGGCCTCACCACGTACATCGGCAACCCCTACACCGGACCGTTGGGCATGGAGCGCATCTCCACGATCGGGGGGCTTTCGCCGTTCCCGTACCTGGCGGTGGCGCTGGTCTGCGTCGCCTGGTTCGTACTGTTCCGAACGGGTCTTGGGCTCGCCATCCGATCCGTGGGGGAAAACCCCGCCGCCGCGGCCGCTTCGGGGATCAACGTCGCGCTCACCCGCTACGGGTGCACGCTCGTCGGGGGCGCCCTGGGTGGACTGGCGGGAGCCGCCTACACGCTGTCGTACAACCCGGTGTGGAACTACAACTTCCTCGGCGGATGGGGGTTCGTGAGCCTCGCCCTGGTGTTCTTTGCGATGTGGAACCCGTGGATCCTGCTCGTGGGGTCAGTTCTGTTCGGCACGATGTGGCAGCTGTCGCTGAGTCCCGAACTCGTCCTGCCCGGCGTCTTCTCCCGCTACGTCTGGCGCGCGGTCCCCTTCGTGACGACGATTTTGATCCTGACGATCATCTCCACACCGTGGTTTCGCACGCGGTGGGGCTTGGCGAAGCCCGAAGCCCTAGGCCTGCCATACCCGTCGGACTAGCCGGAGATCGGAAGCGGACCAGGATGTCCGCCTGCGGGGTGTCGGCCGGGTCGGCCCCGCAAGGTTGGTGCCCGGAGGGAGATTCGAACTCCCACGGGTTTCCCCACACGCCCCTCAAACGTGCGCGTCTGCCAATTCCGCCATCCGGGCACAACGTGGAGGCCGACCACGTCTTCGTCGAACCTCCGCCTTTGGATTATAGCGAGCCAACCGACCACGCACCACAGACGGTCCGAGATGTCTCGATCAGCGGGGAACGAAGGCCAGGTACATGGCGCTGAGCGCGAAGAGCACCGAGAAGATGGCCGTCGTGCGCGTGAAAAACGTCTCGCGGGGCCGAGGGCCGTGGAACAGCCGCGCGCTGCCGCCGATGGCTCCCAGGCCTTCGCCCTTGGGTCCCTGGAGGATGACCAGCCCGATCAGCGTGGCCGCCAGCACGAAGTGCACGATCAGAAGCGCCCTGTCCAAAGTCCCACCTCGTTTGGCGTCAACAACCTCCGCCATGCTAACAGACGGCCACCCCGTCGGCAAACCCCCTGAAGTGCAGCCGACCTGCAACTGGATGCTACACCCTCGCGGGCAACGCCGCCTCGACGATCCGGACGAACGCCTCCGGGTCCAGGCTCGCGCCGCCGACCAGCGACCCGTCGATCTCCGGGTGCTGCAGGAAGCCGGCGGCGTTGTCCGGATTGACGCTGCCCCCGTACTGGATGCGCATCCGGTCCGCCGACGGGCCGAAGCGCTGGCGCATCACGTCCCGGATCCATCCGATGACGCGGCGCGCGTCTTCGGGGGTGGCGGCACGGCCGGTGCCGATCGCCCAGACCGGCTCGTAGGCGATGACCAACCGTGCGGCCTCCTCGGACGTGATGGACGCGGTTCCCTCGGCCAGCTGTGCGGCGATCCGCTCCTCGGTGAGGCGGTCCTGGCGCTCCCGAAGCGTCTCGCCGACGCACAGGATGGGCACCAGCCCCGCGTCGAAGGCCGCCCTCACCTTCCGCCGCACCCGATCGTCGGTCTCTGCGAACAGCTCGCGCCGCTCCGAGTGCCCCACGATCACGTACGTGCAGCCGGCGGCGACGAGCATCGGACCGGACACCTCCCCTGTGAACGCACCCGCCCGCTCCCAGTGGAGGTCCTGCGCCCCCAGGCGGACCGGTGTCGCCCGAACGCGCTCTGCGACCGCGTGCAGGGCCGTGAACGGGGGGCACAGCGCCACCTCCACGTCGTCGGTCAGCGCGAGCAACCGCGGGAGCGCGACATCGCAGAAGGCGTGCGCCTCGCCGGCAGTCTTGTGCATCTTCCAGTTCGCGGCGATGAGGGGTAGGCGCGCCCGCATCCGCTACTCCCCGTCGTCCGGTGGGGCGTCGTCGTCTTGCAGGACGGCGATCCCGGGCAGCTGCCTGCCCTCGAGAAACTCCAGGGAGGCCCCGCCACCGGTGCTGATGTGGTCCACCCGATCGGCGAGGCCGAACTGCTCGAGTGCCGCCGCGGAGTCCCCCCCGCCGACGATCACGGTTCCCCCGCACTCCGCCACCGCCTCGGCGATCGCGCGCGTGCCGGCTGCGAACGGCTGCATTTCGAAGACACCCATGGGTCCATTCCAGACGACCAGGCCGGCGCCCCGAACGATCTGCGCGAAGCGGCGCGCGGTCTGCGGGCCGATGTCCAGGCCGATCCACCCGTCCGGGATGGCGTCGGCGGAGACGACCTGGGTCCGCGCCTCGGGGGCCAACCGGTCGGCCACCACGACGTCGGAGGGCAGCAGCAGCTCGACGCCCGAGCGTTGCGCTTGCTCCAGCAACTCCGCCGCCAGCGCGACTCTGTCTTCCTCCAGGAGCGAGGCGCCCACCCTGTGCCCCTGCGCCCGCAAGAACGTGTAGGCCATCCCACCTCCGATCAGGACGCTATCGGCCAGCGTCAGGAGGTTACGCACGACCCCGATCTTGTCAGACACCTTCTTGCCCCCCAGGACGGCCACGAGCGGACGGTCGGGGCTTTCGAGTACGCGGCTGAGGAAACGAATCTCCTTGTCCATCAGCAGCCCGGCGACCGCGGGGAGGTACCGCGCGACCCCGACCGTCGACGCGTGGGCCCGGTGGGCGGTCCCGAACGCATCGTTGACGTACAGGTCGCCCAACCGTGCGAGGCGTGCAGCGAACTTTGGGTCGTTCGCCTCCTCTTCGGGATGGAACCGGAGGTTCTCCAGCAGCACGACGTCCCCGGGCTCCATGCGGGCGACGGCACCCTCGACCTCCTCGCCGACGCAGTCGCCCAGCGTCGCCACGGACCGCCCCAGCAGCTCGGCGAGGCGACGGCCCACCGGGCGCAGCCGCAACGACTCGACCACCTTGCCCTTCGGACGCCCCAGGTGCGACATGAGGATGACCGCAGCGCCTGCATCGAGCAGGTGGCGAATCGTCGGCAGCGCTTCGCGGATCCGGCGGTCGTCGGTGATCGTTCCTCTGTCGTCCAGCGGAACGTTGAAATCCACCCGCACCAGGACCCGCCTGCCGCGGACGTCTACGTCCCGGACGGTCTTCTTCGTCATCTCCGTTGCACAAATGCTGCCAGGCGCAGGGGGGCGGCCGCTACACCCCTCTCTCCGCCATGTATCGTGCCAGGTCCGCCACCCGACATGCGTACCCCCACTCGTTGTCGTACCACGCGATCACCTTGACCAGGTTGCCGCCCACGACCAGCGTGTCCATCGCGCTGAAGATCGACGAGTGTTCGTTCCCCTTCAGGTCGCTGCTCACCAGCGGCTCCTCGGTGTACGCGAGGATCCCTCGCAACTTCTCCTCGGACCAGCGCTTCATCGTCTCATTCACCGTCGCCTTGTCGACGTCCCGCCGGGTCACCGCCGTGAAGTCGATCACCGAGACGGTGGACACGGGAACCCGGAAGGCCATCCCCGTGAACTTGCCCTGCAGCTCCGGGATCACCAGCCCTACGGCCTTGGCCGCGCCCGTCTCCGACGGGACGATGTTCATCGGGGCGGCGCGCGCATCACGCGGGTCCGCCGCCGCCAGGTCCAGAAGCCGCTGCGTGTTCGTGTAGGCGTGGACGGTCGTCAGCACGCCCTTGTCGATCCCGAACTCCTCGTACAGCACGCGCGCCACCGGCGCGAGCCCGTTCGTCGTGCAGGACGCGTTCGAGACGATGCGGTGGCGGCTGGGATCGTACCGGTCCTCGTTGACGCCCAGCACGATCGTCAGATCCTCGTTCTTGGCCGGCGCGGAGATGATGACCCTCTTCGCTCCGGCCTCGATGTGCCCCCGCGCCCGGTTCGCGTCGGTGAACAGTCCGGTCGACTCCACGACGAGTTCCACGCCCACGTCGCGCCACGGGACGGCTGCCGGGTCGCGCTGGGCGAACACCCGGATCTCGTCTCCGTCGATGACGATGGCCCCGTCGCGCACCTCCACGCTGCCCGGATACATCCCGTAGTTGGTGTCGTACTTGAACAGGTGCGCGTTCATCTCGGCGTCGACCAGATCGTTAACCGCCACGACCTGCACGACGCCCCGGGCGCGCTCACGCATCGCCTTCAGCGCCTGCCGTCCGATCCTTCCAAAGCCGTTGATGCCCACACGCACCGCCATCGGAATCCTCCTCCTGCCGTTGGCCACCCGTGAAACGGGACGCCCGTAGATCAGCCGTCCACCGCAGTCTGCGCTGCCGCCCCACCCTCACGCGTGTACGGGCGCAGCAGGTCCCGGCGGACGTAGCTCACGTTGTCGAAGATCCGCATGCTGAACACGATCACCGCCCCCAGGTAGATGTCCACCCCGAGCAGGTCCCCGATCGCGGTCAGCAGCGCGGCGAACGAGGTGTTCACGAGGAATCCGCTTGTGAACACCATCAGATCGAACCGCTTCTCCAGCTGTGCCCGCACCCCACCGAGGATCGTGTCCAGGGCCGCGAGCACGGCGATGGCCGTGTACTTGACGAAGCCCAGCGGAATCTCGATGCCCACGAGGAGCCCGAGCAGAACACCTGCGATCAGGCCGACGAGAGGTAGCCACATGACGACACCCCCGGCAGGAAGTCAGTCGCTCGTATCGGGTCTGACGTGCGAGAAGCGGAAGCCGCCGCGGTACGCAGGCACCACCAGCCGCCGCGCCCGTGTGACCTGGACCGGGAAGTCGAAGGCCCGCAGCAGACGCACGGGGCTGCCGGGGCCCGTCAGGGCCTCGTAGAGTTTTCCCGGGTCGCCGATCGCCGTGACGACGTACGGAGGAGCGATGCGTTTCGCGTTGCACAGGATGGTCGTGCCCACACAGCTCAGGCCCGTGCTGGCGACGATGCGTTCGCCGTTCAACGCCACGGCCTCGGCGCCGGCGGCCCACAGCGCGGCGACGACCGCGTGTATGTCCGTATAGTGGATGATCGTAAGGTTGGGGTCGTCTCCCGGCTGCAGCGGCCGCAGGCTGTCGCGCATCTCGACCACCACGCCCGGACCCGCAACTGCTTCCAGTCCCGCCTGAAGCCGCAGCGCCCGCAGCTGTCGGCGCACCTGGAGCAACGCCCCCTGGTCGCGGGCCGCAGCGTCCTCGTAGGCCGCGAGCTGATCCCGCAGGCTGGCAATTTCGGCCTCCAGCCGCTCGCGGTAACGGGCCTGTTCTTCCAGCAGGAACGCCAGCTCTTCCAGGCGCTGAGAGGAGATGCGCAGCTCCCGGCGGACCAGGTTCTCGATCCGGAGCTGCCAGGCCACCAGGAATCCCGCGGCCAGCAGCACCGCGGTGAGGACAATTTGCAGGCGCGTGAAGGGGAGGCGCCGCATCACGGTTCCAGTATACGGGGGTGGTCGAGGAGAAGCGCTGGTCGGGCACTCCGCCCCCCGTGTGGCGTCCGCCGCTGCTCGCTCACGGGCTGGCCGCTGCGTGTTTGGCTTCCAGCTTCTTCTTGATGCGCTTCAGCCGGAAGACATCCTCGCGGGCCCGCTGCTCCAGCACGTCGTTGATGTAACGGATCTCCACCTGGATGCGCGGGATCACGATTTGCTCCAGCGCGTTGACGCGACGAGTGGTCTTCTTGATCTCCTCGCCGATCTTGCGCAGCTTGATCTCCGTGCTGGCCACCTCGAGGATCGCGGCCACCACTTCCTCGAAGTTGTCAGCGCTCTCGATGGTGCGGGCGCTCACCGCCGCGGGGTTCATCCCGCGTTCCAGCACCGGCCGACGGACTTCCGGGGCACGCACTTCCGGCACCTTGATTCCCCAGATGTTGTGGATCTCGACGTTCACCAGCAGCCGCCGGCTGTCCGCCATCGACGCGGCCTCCAGTGCCTGCCGCCCCTCGACCGCCTTGGCCAGGCTCAGCACGACGTAGGCCTTCTCGCACGCCGCGTTCAGCCGCTCGCGCGCGGCCAGCGCCTGGCGCACCACGTTGAAGAAGTCCGCCACCAACGCGTCCCGCTTGCGCTTGAGCAGATCGACGCCCTGCCGCGCGATGCGCAACTGGTTCTTGCGCTGCAGCAGGTTCATGCGGGTGGGACTCAGCGTCTGCATCAATCTGTCCGGAGCCCGTACCGGGACTTCCTCGCTTCGACGTCGGCCGCCACGGCGTCTCGCCGGGGCTGCTCGCTCACATCTGACTCAACCGATCTCCCTTTCGGCCCCAGATCTCCTCCATCGCCGCACCATAGTACTTGTTGATGTGATCCTGGCTCAACCGCTTGAGCTCGGTCTTGGGGAACACCGACAGCAGCCCCCATCCCAGCGTCAGCGTCTCCTCGATCGACCGGTCCGTGTTGCCCTGACCGATGAAGACGCGCTCGAACTCTTCGGCGAACTTCAGGTACAGCCGGTCCAGGTCGGTCAGAGCTTCCTCGCCGATGATCGCCACCAGCCGCCGCAGGTCCAGCCCGTTCGCGTAGGCGGAGTAGAGCTGGTCGGAGACCTGCTTGTGGTCCTCCCGCGTCCGGCCCTTTCCGATCCCGTTGTTCATCAGCCGTGACAGGGATCCCGGGGGCGTGATCGGCGGATAGATGCCCTGGCGGTGCAGCCCCCGGCTCAACAGGATCTGCCCCTCGGTGATGTAGCCGGTGAGGTCTGGGATCGGGTGGGTGATGTCGTCGTCGGGCATCGACAGGATCGGGATCTGGGTGATCGACCCCTTCTTCCCGCGGATCTTGCCCGCCCGTTCGTAGATCGTGGCCAGGTCGGTGTACATGTACCCGGGATACCCACGACGGCCGGGGATCTCCTCACGCGCGGCGCCGATCTCGCGCAGCGCCTCGCAGTAGTTTGTCATGTCCGTGAGGATCACCAGCACGTGGGTGTCCAGCTCGAACGCGAGGTACTCCGCGGTCGTCAGCGCCACGCGCGGCGTCATCAGCCGTTCGATCGTTGGATCGTCGGCCAGGTTCATGAACACCACCGAACGGCTCAGCGCACCCGTGGACTCGAACTCCTCGATGAAGAACGAGGCTTCGCGCTGCGTGATCCCCATCGCGGCGAACACGACGGCGAACGCCTCTTCTTGTCCGGGGACCTTCGCCTGCCGCGCGATCTGCGCGGCGATCTCATTGCCCGGCAGGCCCGATCCCGAGAAGATGGGCAACTTCTGCCCCCGCACCAACGTGTTCAGGCCGTCGATCGTGCTGATCCCGGTCTGGATGAACTCCGCGGGCTTCTCGCGCGCCACCGGGTTGATGGGCGAACCGATCACGGGAACGCGCTTTTCTGGGATGATCGGCGGCAGGCCGTCGATCGGCTCCCCGAGCCCGTTGAACCGGCGGCCGATCATCTCACGGCTGACGCCGATGCGGGCCACGTCCTCGCGGAGGCTGATCGAGGTCGTCGCCAGGTCCAGCCCGCGGGTTTCCTCGAACACCTGGATGACCGCGGTCTTCTCGGACACCTCGATCACCTGGCCGCCGCGCACGCTGCCGTCTCCGACGTGGATGTTGACGATCGCGCCGTAGGAGAGGTCGCGCGCACCTTCCACGAACAGCAGCGGACCCGAGATGTAGCTGAGGGACTGATACCGTTTCGTCGCCAGTTCCATCGCCGGCCTCCCTCATGCCCCCGTCGCCGCCGCGGGGACCGCCGCCCCGAACGCCTGCGGGATCCGGTTCATGATGTCCGTATAGCGGGCTTCCCAGTCTTCGCGCCTCACTTCCTTCAGCCGCGCGATCTCCGCCTGCAGCGGCAGGTTGAGCAGATCGTCGATCGTCATCGCCCCGCGGCGCAGCGCATCGGAGGCGGCGTGGTAGAAGGCGAGGATCACCTTGGCCATGCCGTAGGACTTCTCGGGCGGGCAGTAGGCGTCTACGTCCGAGTAGGCCGACTGCTGCAGGAAGTCCTCGCGGATCATCTTCCCGACCTCGACCACCAGACGCTGCTCGTCCTGCAGCGCGTCGGGACCGACGAGCTGGACGATCTCGAGCAGCTCCGCCTCCCGCGCCAGCAGCGCGGAGATCTCGTTGCGGGCTTCGACGAAGTCCTCGGCTACGTTCTCCCGATACCAGCGCTCCAACCCGACCGCGTACAGGCTGTACGAGCGGTTCCAGTTGATCGCCGGGAAGTGCCGGCGGTTGGCCAGGCTGGCGTCCAGCGACCAGAACGTGCCCACGATCCTCAGCGTCGACTGGGTGACCGGCTCGGACAGGTCGCCGCCCGGCGGGGAGACGGCGCCGATGATCGTGATCGATCCGTTGCGCTCGGGCTTCCCGACGAGCACGGCGCGGCCGGCCCGCTCGTAGAACGCCGCCAGCTTCGCGGCCAAATAGGGCGGGTAGCCTTCCTCGGCGGGCATCTCCTCCAGACGCGAGGAGATCTCCCGCAGCGCTTCGGCCCAGCGGCTCGTGGAGTCGGCCATCAGCGCCACCGAATAGCCCTGGTCCCGGAAGTACTCGGCCATCGTCACGCCGACGTAGATCGAGGCCTCGCGGGCGGCCACCGGCATGTTCGACGTGTTCGCGACGAGGATGGTGCGCTCCATCAAAGGACGGCCGGTGAGCGGGTCTTCGAGTTCCGGGAATTCGACCAGGACGTCGGTCATCTCGTTTCCGCGCTCTCCGCACCCGACGTAGACGATCACCTGCGCGTTGCCCCACTTGGCGAGCGACTGCTGCATGACGGTCTTCCCGGATCCGAACGGACCCGGGATCGCCGCCGTCCCGCCCATCGCAATCGGGAACAGCACGTCGAAGATCCGCTGGCCAGTCAGGAACGGCTCGCGTGGATCGAGTTTGCGCCGGACGGGCCGCGGCTGCCGCACAGGCCACCGGTGCAGCATACTGAGTGTGGATCCGTCCTCGAACCGGACGACGGGTGCCTCGACCGTGTACGAACCGGCCCGGACGTCGGCGATCCGGCCCCCGCGGTGGTCTGGCGGGACGAGGATGCGGTGCGTGAACGTGAACTCCCTTACGGTGCCCAGCACGTCCCCGGGGCCGACCTCGTCACCGGGTGCTACCCCCGGCTCAAACTCCCACGTGCGCTCCCGATCGATGCTGTGGACGACCACACCGCGGCGGATGAAGGGGGTTTGCTCGCGCTCTTGGATGACGTTCAGCGGGCGCTGGACGCCGTCGTAGATCGCGTTCAACATCCCGGGGCCGAGCTCGACCATCAGCGGTCCGCCCGTGGACACGACCGGCTCGCCGACGTATAGGCCCGAGGTGTCCTCGTAGACCTGGACGAACGCCGTCGGGCCGTCGAGGCGGATGATCTCGCCGAGCAGCCCCTCTTGCCCGACCTTCACGATGTCGTACATCCGTGCCCCGGGAATCCCCTCGGCGATCACCGCCGGGCCGGAGATCTTGACGATTCGGCCAGCGCTGGCCATGGTGTACCCTCCCTCGTCCTACTTCAGCTTCACGTAGAACCCGATGTTCTCCTTGACCAGCCGGGCGATGTACTCCTCCCCGGACTCGAGCTGGGCCTTCGGGGCCGGGAACGGCACGAGGATCGGCATGTCGCGGCCGCGCATCAGGCGGGCCCGCTCGTCTTCCGTCCCCGCCAGCAGCGCTTCGTTGACCGCGACCAGGCCGTAGTCCCCGGACATCAGGCTGCGCAGAATTTCCAGCGCCGCCTGCGGCGTGTCCGCCTCAAAGACCTCGACGCCGGCCAGCCGGAAACCGGTGGCGGTCTCGGGATCGGTCAGGATCGCGATCCGGGTGGCCATGAGGTGCCTGGTGCGGGCTGATCGCTCATCGCGTTCCTACACAAGGGCCATCTCCCTGCGCACGACGTCGCGGGGGATGCCCAGCACCTTGCTGCGGGCGATCAGCCGCAGGTTGCGGATCTCGCTGTACAGCATCGCGACAAACCCGATCACCACGTCGATGGCCAGCGGGTCGCCCAGGTACAGGCGCGCCAGATGCCGCGCGTACTCCTCGTCCAACGACCGCTCCTGGTCGGCAATCGTGCTGCCCTCCGGATGGATGCCGCGGGCGCGCAGCTCCCGGGTGCCCCACTCCGCCGTCTGCGGATCGGCCAGGTTCAAAAATACCTCCGGTGAGACCACGGCCCCACCCGGGAGGAAGAAACGGCGCCTGTCCTCACGCGGCAGGTCCGGGATCCGCTGCAGTTTCAGCGCCGTCTTGACGTTGGTGTGATCGATCTCCATCTGGACGATCTCGCGCACGACGCTCTCACTGCGACCGGATCCGCGTGCCATCCGCAGCGCCCACTCGAAGTAGTGGCGGTCCAGTCCGAGTTCCAGCGCCAATAGGTCCTTCGTCTCCTGGTAGTCCCGCAGCCCCTCCACCAGCGCCTCCGCCAGCGGGTGTCCCCACGTCGACAGTGTGGAGGCGATCGCCGCGACGTCGGGCTGCTGGGCGAGTTCGCGCAGGCGCACCTCGGTCAGCTGGCCAGCGGGCACCAGGTTCTCGGTGACCTCCTCCGGGTTGCGGCCGGCGTGCTTGGCCCGCAGAACGGCACGCAGGTTGTGGAGGTCCCAGTCCATCAACACGACTTCGATCAGCTGCCTGGCCCTGCCCTCGGCGAACGAGAGGATCCGGCGCACGTTCTTCTGGAAGTGCTGCATCAGCGCTTCGTCCACGGCGCGGATGCCCTGATAGCGCGTCAGGGCTTCTTGCAGTTCGGGCCCATAGGGCGTGTTGCCCAGCGCCGCCAGCAAGCCGTCGAGGTCGGGCAGCGCCAGCAGTTCCTCTATCCGGCCGGGCAGCAACAACCGGGACCGCATGCCCTTGACCCGTGCGTTGATGTACCCGAAGTCGTCCGGCATCCCGGGCTAGCCCCATAGGAGTTCGGCGACCTGAGCGACGAGCACCGCCTTCGCACGCTCCAGCCGCGAGCGCAGGGTGTTCTCCACCACGAAGCGACCGTCCACGCTGCGGACGCGGACGCCGCGACGGAGGTCACGGGACGGGCGGACCTCTGCGTCAAGACCCAGCTGACGCGCCGTCTCCTGCACGGCCGCCACGTCCTCTTCCGCGCACTCGACGACGGGGCCGCCGACGCCCTCCGCCGCCTCCGCGAGCAGTCGCCCCAGGATGCGCTCGTACGTCTGGCGATCAGACGCGATCCGATCCAACTCGCGCTCGGCGGCGGCGAAGACCGATGCGATCGTCTCGTCCTTCGCCTGGAGCAGGACCGAGGCCGCGCGCAGGTTGCTCGTCCCGCGCGCGCGCACACGCGCGGCCTCCACCTCGGCGTCGACGCGGCGCCGCTGGGACGCGATCTGCTCGTCCGCAGCGGCCTGAGCGTCCTCGACGATCTTCTGGGCGCGCCGTCGGGCCTCGGTGAGGATCCGTTCGCGCTCGGCATTCGCTTCCTGCTCGAGGAGCGCGATCAGTTCAGAGTCCATGCCCGTCCTCGCTTCCGTTGCCGTCGCCATTGCGTACCCTCTCCCAGGGCATCCCGTCTGCGGCGGCGTGTGACGATTCGCGGCGGATCACCTGCCGGATCCGCCCGGGGAGCCCGCCGGCGGCAACGCGCGTCCCCCCGGCTCGCTCCGTTTCGGCCTAGATCTTGCCGATCAAGAAGAACGCCACCAGGAACCCGAGGATGATCATCGTCTCGGGCAGCGCCAAAAAGACCAGCATCAGACCGCCGATCTCCGGGCGCTCCGCCATGGCGCCAGCAGCGGCCGATCCGATCCGTGACTGGGCCCACGCCGTGCCGACCGCGCCGAACGCCACCGCCAGCGCCGCGGCGATCCCCAGCAGGCCGGCGTTCAGCCCCGTTGCCCCCGGCGCCGCAGGTGCCTCGGCCGCCAGCGCCCCACTCGCCACCACCGCCACCACCGTGAGCGCGACGACCACGACGAACAACGCTCGCTTCAACCTACTCACCTCCCGCACGTTGGAATGGTTGGTACTTCTCGCCGGTCTCGGAATGGTACTTGAACTTTGTGAAGAACTCGACCCAGTTGAGACGGGCCGGCTGGATGACGTGCCCGATCAGGGTCAGCAGCACAAAGAACAACTGGATGAAGATGCCAAAGAAGATGCCCACGATCAGCGGCCCCGCCTGGCCACCGAGCTCGTTGGCCACGTTGGCCAGCAGCGCCGCGGCCAGCCCGAGGGCGAACAATCGCGCGTAGGAGAGGATGTGGCCGAGCGCCGAGAACGACTCCAGCGGCAACAGCGTCTTCTCCAGCACCGACCCGGCCCGGACGAAGAACACCGCCACAAACATGATCCCGAACGCCAGCGCCAGCAGCCCGGCCACCGGCGCAAACTCCGCCGGGAAGAACCCTCCGCGCGCGGCCAAGAACACGAGCAGGGCCGCGCCGCCCGCGGCCAGCGCCAGCGCCTCCAGCGTGTGGAACCAGTTGCGGTGCCGCAAGGCGCCGAGCATGTGCAGCCCCAGGCCGAAGAACACCTGTACGATCCCGAAGCCGAAGATCAGCCGCAAAAACGCGTCGGTGTTGTGGACGCGGTTGAAGATTGGCTCGAGGTGGAAGTGGTGTTCGATCAGGTTGCCGAAAAATTCACCGTACAGCACACCGAACAGGATCACCCACGCCGCGCAGACGCGCACGACCCAGGAGATCGCATCCAGGGTAGGCGGAGCGATCCGGATGTTGAGCAGGCGGAAGATCCGATCCGCGAGGTCGCGGGGGGGCGTACCTCCCAGCGGGACCCCGGCCCGCGCGCGCTTACGCAACCCCCAACCCATCCAGAAGAACAGCAGGCCGTAGGCGGCATCCCCGATCACCATCCCGATGAAAATGGGAAAGAAGATCGCCACCCAGATCGTCGGGTCCAGGTACCCGTACCGGGGCGGCTTGAACAGCCCCAGCAGGAGGGTGAACGGCTGTGCCCAGGGCGGGTTCTGCAGGATGACCGGCACACGCGCGGCCTCGTGGTGGTCGTGGGGATCTGCAGGCGCGTCGTAAACGACGATCTCGTCGCCGAACTGCCGGTGCAGCACCCCGCGCAGCTGCCCCACCTTCTGCGTGGGCACCCACCCGTGGACGATGAAGGTGTAGCGCGACTGCGCAAAGCGTGGCAGGACCTGGAGCTTGCCGAGTTCGTCGCGCACATACGCCTCGATCGCCTGGACCGTGGCCCGGGCACGCCGGCTCAGGCCTTCCAGCAGACGTGCGAGTTCGGCGATCTCCTGCGGGAGCGCCTGGCGCCGGCGCTCCATCTCCTGGATGGCCTCCGCCGCCGGCCGGCCTACGAACTTCGCCGGCAGCCGCAACTCGCTGATGCTGGCCCGCTGAAGAAACGACCGCACGGCTTCCGCGTCGCGCCGGTGGAAGGCTACCACGACGCCGACGTGGCGCTCGTCGACCTGCCGGCTGACCACCTCGACGCGGCCTTCGGTCAGCCGGTTGAGCTCCTTATGCAGGCCGGCGACGGCGTCCAGAGCCTTGCCCTTCAGCACGAAGCCGTACGTCTCGAAGTGCTTGCTGTCCGACAGTGCGCCCAGCAGGGGAGACAGGACCCGCACCGCGTTCTCGTAGGCCGCGATCAGCTCCCTCTCTTCTTCCGCCTCCAGGCGGCGCCGGGTGAGATCCCGGGCCTCGCGCTCGATCGGCTCGAGCAGTGCCTCGACCTCCTCGAGGCTCCGCCCGGACAGATCCGGGATCTCCTGCTCCCCCCCGACGCGCGGCAGCAGGGCCAGCAGTCCCCCGACGCGGGACGACAGCGCCTCCAGCTGCCGGCGGCGGGCTTCCTCTTCGCTGCCGGGCTCCAACGGCCGGACGGAGGGGACCTCTTCCGCTTCGACGCGGTCGACGTGCATCACGCCCACCCGCTGGATCGCCTCCGTCACCTGTCCCAGCAGACGCTTGGGACCCAGGACGATCACCCGGCTCATTTCTACGATCATCCGATCACCACCCGCTCGGGCGCGCGTCCGCCCAACGCCCTCACCCGTCGCCGCGCTCGGCCGCCTGCTCGTCGAGCCCGCGCAGCACCGCCTGCACGACCGTACGCACGGCTTCCTCGAACCGTTCCTGCGCGCGCTCGCGAATGCGCTCGGCCTCCTCCTGCGCGCGCCGCACGACCTCCTCTTCGATCGCCCGTGCCTCCTCGCGGCCGCGCCGCTCCGCTTCGCGCTGGAGTTCAGCGACCTGCCGGCGCGCGCGCTCGCGGATCCGCTCGGCCTCCGCGTGCGCTTCGGCGACGATCCGCTCGGCCTCCGCTTTGGCCTGGGCGAGTTGCTGTTCGAGCTCCTGTTCCCTCTGGGCGATCAACTGCAAGATGTTCGGCCTGGACTGGTGCGCGCGGCCCTCTGCCATGGCGGTGCCTCCGAACTCCGATCCCAGGATACTCGGCTGTGCTGTCGGTTGGGGAAGGCCTGACCATGCGAGAAGCGGCCCCCGCCCACCGCCCCCGGCGTCAGGGTACCGCTTCCTCCCCTCATCCTACCAGCAAAGCCCCCCGGAATCCAGGGTCGGTCAGGGGCCGGCCAACAGTCGTCTCGCGGAGTCTATGAGCAGCAAGAACGGCTGCGGGTACAGGCCGATGACGAGCGTCCCGGTCAGGGCGACCGCCAGCCCCGCCCGCAGTCCGGGCGTCTCCGTGACGGGAGCCGCCACCGGGGGAGGCATCAGGTACATCGCCCGGATGACCCCCACGTAGTAATACAGAGAAACCACGCTGTTGACGACACCGACGACCGCCAGCCAGAGCAACCCGCCGTCCACCGCCGCGGCGAACAGATAGAATTTTCCGAAGAACCCCGCCGTAGGCGGTATCCCGGTCAGCGACAGCATGAAGACCGCCATGGCGAAGGCGACCCAGGGCGCGCGGCGGCTGAGCCCGGCGTGGTCGGGGATCTCGTCGGAGCCGGTCGCCTCCGCGGCGACGATCGCGGCGAAGAACGCTCCCAGGTTCGTGAACAGGTAGGCCAGCAGGTAGACGAGCAGGCCCGGCCGCGCCCACGCCGACTCCCAGGCCGCGACGCCGATCAGCAAAAAGCCGGCGTGGGAGATGCTGGAGTAGGCGAGCATGCGTTTCATGTTGCGCTGCACCAGCGCCAGCAGGTTGCCGACCGTCATCGACAGCGCGGCCAGGACGGCGATCAGCAATGTCCAATCGATCTGCGGGGTCGGTATGGCGACGACCAGCGTCCGCAGCAGGACGGCGAAACCGGCGGCCTTGGGTCCGACCGAAAAGTACGCCGTGACCGGCGTCGGTGCGCCTTCGTAGACGTCCGGGGTCCACTGGTGGAAGGGCACCATCGAGATCTTGAACCCAAAGCCCACCAGCACCATCGCAACCGCGGCGTAGGCCAGCGGCCCGGCCTCCCCCAGCCGATCGGCGATGTGATACAGGCTCATGGAACCGGTCAGGCCATACAGCAGCGAGAAACCGTAGAACATCACGCCGGTCGTCGCCGCCCCGTACAGGAAGTACTTGGCACCCGCCTCGTTGCTCTTGGGGTCCGCCTTCAGGTACCCGGCCAGCAGGTAGGAGGCCAGCGAGACGAACTCGATGCTCAGCAGCAGCAGAATCAGGTCGGACGCCCCCGCCATAAGCATCAAGCCCAAACAGGTGAACACGAGCATCACGTGGGTCTCGGCCACGTAGGCCGTCCGCCCGGGGAAGTAGTCCATGCCGACGAGGATCACCAGCGCCGTCGCGATCAGCGCGATGAACTTGAAGTACACGGCGAACGTGTCGACGGTGTAGGTGTCGGCGAAGATGCGGACGCCGTCCAGGCCGGCGGCACGAAGGGTTCCCAGCAGCAGGCCGGAGGCGACGACCGCCGGGATCAGCCCCAGCAGGGCGAAGGTGCCCACCAGCCGCTTGTGTTCCTTGGGCAGGAACACATCGGCCACGAGCAGGACGACCGCCAGGCCGGCTACGACCATCTCGGGGACGATCCAGCGGAGGTCGGCGGGGTTCATCGCAACATCGCCACGACGTGGCTGGACGTCAGGTTGATCAGTTCCAGCAGCGGCTTCGGATACACGCCGAAGACGATCATCAGGACCACCAGCGGCACCAACGACCACGACTCACGGCGATCCAGGTCCGGCAGATTCGCCCACTTCGGGTTGATCGACCCCAAGAAGATCCGCTGGATCGTCCACAGAAAGAACGCCGCGGTGATGATGATGCCCAGCGCCGAGAGGGCGGTGAGGATCGGGAAGATGCTGAACGCGCCGACGAAGATCAGAAACTCCGCGACGAAACCCATTAGTCCGGGAAGGCCCAGGGAGGCGAACATGGCGGTGATCGTGACGGCTCCGTACTTCGGCAGCACCGCCCACAGGCCCCCGAAGTCGTCCACACCCCGCGTGTGCGTGCGGTCGTCATAGATGACGCCCACGATCAAGAACAGGGCGCCGGTGATCACGCCGTGCGCGAGCATCTCCATCGTCGCGCCGTTCAGCGCCGTGGCCGCCGCGTTCGCCAGCTCGGGGCGTCCGTACGCGGCGGCCGCCGCCGCGATCGCCAGCATCACATAGCCCATGTGGTTGACCGAGGAGTACGCGACGAGCTTCTTCAGGTCGGTCTGCGCCATTGCCACGAGGGCACCGTAGATCACCCCAATGACGCCCAGGACGGCGATGAACCACGCATGCTGGGCGAACACATCGGGAAAGATCGGCAGGCTGAACCGCACGAACCCGTACGTGCCCAGCTTCAGCAGAACCGCCGCCAGGATCACCGATCCCGCCGTCGGTGCCTCCACGTGCGCATCCGGCAACCACGTGTGGAAGGGCCACATCGGCACTTTGATCGCAAACGACAGGAAGAATCCCCAAAACGCGAGCTGGGCTACCAGCCCCTTGTCCATCAGGGGCTTGGCCTCGATGATCCGCACCACGTCGAACGTACGCCCGTCGGGCGGCAGGTTGAAGTACAGGAGGAGGATGCCGAGCAGCATCGCCAACGACCCGACCAGCGTGTACAGGAAGAACTTGATCGCCGCATACTCCCGCCTCGGCCCTCCCCAGATGCCGATGAGAAAGTACATCGGGACCAGCGTCAGCTCCCAGAAGACGTAGAAGAGGAAGAAATCCAGCGCGAAGAAGACGCCGAGCATCCCGGTTGCCAGGATCAGAAACAGCAGATTGTACTCTTTTACGCGATGATTCTCGCGGAAGGAGTACACGACGGAGATCACCGTCAGCAGCGCCGTCATGATCGCCAGCGCCACGCTCATGCCGTCGACGCCGACCTTGTACTGGATGCCGACGAACGGGATCCACGGTGCCTGCTCGATCAGCTGCAGTCCGCGCTGGCCGAACGAGAACTGTGTGAGGATGAGCAGCGACGCCACGAACGTCGCGATCGAAAAGCCCAGTGTCAACCGGCGGATCCTCGCGTGATCGTCCCTGGGCCAGAACAGCACCACCAACGCACCCAGCAACGGCAAAAACAACGTGATGGTCAAAATCGGCATGCGCGCGGCTCCTCGGCTGCGATCTCCTGCACACTTCCTCCCAACCGCATCCTCAAACCCCGTTCCTCGACCCGCGACCGGCTACAGTCGCCACAGGCCCACGATCACGACGACGGTCAAGCCCACGGCCACCACGAGGATGTAGTTGTATACGCGGCCCGTCTGCACGTAGCGGAGCCCCAGGCCGATCCAGCGCGTCAGCACTCCGATCAGATTGACCAGGCCGTCCACCACATAGGTATCAAAGAAACGGTGGATCCGGCTGATGCCCACGATCAGGTAGCCGACGAAGTTCACGATGCCGTCGACGACACGCTCGTCGAAGATCCGCACCAAACTGGCCAGTGCGAGGCCGCCGCGCACGAAGACGAGGCCGTATGCATGGTCGAAGTACATGCGGTTGCGCAAGAATCCGTACAGGGGGCCCGTCCAGGCGCGGATGCGGTCGCTGGTGACCACCCGCAGGCCGTAGACGACCCACGCGACGCCCACCCCTGCCAGCGCCGCGGCCAGGGACCGCAGCGCCAGTGGCCACGAGAACGCCGGCGCTTCGATCCCGGCCGCCTTAAACCCCTCGAACTCCAGGAAGTGGTGGATCCACGAACCCTTTTCCCACGTCCCGGGGGCACCGACAAACCCGACGACGAGCGAGCAGGCTGCGAGCACGACGAGCGGCGCCGTCATTACGCGCGGGCTCTCGTGGGGACGGTGCTCACCGGACGTCGCCCCGTGCCCCATGGGGGATGGGCCGTGGAGCGAAGAGTGCCGGCCGTAGTCCTCCGGGAGCCAGGGGTCCGACTCGGGGTGCTTCGTGCCTCGGTACGCCCCGAAGAACGTGTAGGCCATCAGCCGCGACATGTACAGCGCGGTGAGAAACGCCCCGGCCGTCAGCGCGTAGTAGATCGCCGGGTTGTGGTGAAACGCCTCGAGTAGGATCTCGTCCTTGCTCCAAAAGCCCGCGAACGGAAAGATTCCCACGAGCGCCAAAAAACCCGCGGCGAACGTCCAAAAGGTGACCGGCATGTGGCGGCGCAGCCCGCCCATCTCCTTGATGTTGTTCGTGTGCACCGAGTGGATCACGCTGCCGGCGCCCAAAAACAACAGCGCCTTGAAGAAAGCGTGCGTCAGCAGATGAAACAGACCGGCCGCGTAGCCCAGGACCCCGAGTCCCGCCATCATGAAACCCAGCTGGCTGATCGTCGAGTACGCGAGGATGCGCTTGATGTCGTCCTGCGCCAGCGCAATCAGTCCTGCCATCAGCGCCGTAATCGTGCCGATCCATGCCACGAACAGCAGCGCCTCGTGATGCGGCGTAAAGAAGAACAGCGGGTACGCTCGCCCCACCAGGTAGACGCCGGCGGCCACCATCGTCGCCGCGTGGATCAGGGCGCTGACGGGCGTCGGACCCTCCATCGCGTCCGGCAACCACACGTGCAGGGGAAACTGCCCGCTCTTGCCGATCGGGCCGCCGAAGATCATCAACGCTGTGAGCGTGACCAGCGGGATCTGCCAGCCTCCCAACGCCACCGTCCGCGCCGCACCTTCGCCTCCCTTGCGGATCGCGTCGAACACCGCGTGGTAGTCGACGGTACCAAACTGCCAGAAGACCATCATGATGCCGATCAGCATCAGGAAGTCTCCCACGCGCGTGGTCATGAACGCCTTGATCTGCGCCGCATTGGCCGACTTCCGGCGGAAGTAGAACCCGATCAACAGGTACGAGCACAGCCCGATGATCTCCCAGCCGATCAGCATCAGCAGGAAGCTGTTGGCCAGGACCATCGTGAGCATCCCGAAGCAGAACAGCGACAGGAAAGCGAAGAAGCGACTGTAGTAAGGATCTCCGTGCATGTAACCGACCGAGTAGACAAAGATCAGGGTGCCGACGAACGTGACCATGGCGGTCATGATCGCCGACAGGTTGTCCACCGTGAACCCGATCGTGATCTCGCGATCTCCACCCACCGCCCAGGCGGCACGCCATACGAAATCCGGGGCGCCGAAGACCTTCGCGCCCAGGATCGCCAGCGCCAACAGGGTCGAGACCGACATCGCTCCGATCGCCACGAAGGCCGCGCGGTCACCCAGGGCGCGGCCCCGGAAGATCAGGACGGCGTAGGCAGCCAGCGGAAACAGCGGGATCAGCCAAGCGAGGGCGCCCATCGTTACCACTTCATGATGTTGATCTCGTCGACCTGGATCGTCTCACGCTGCCGGTAGAGGTTGAGGATCAGCGCCAGTCCGACGACCGCCTCGCAGGCGGCCAGGGTGATGATGACCAGTGCCGCGATGTGGCCGGCGACAAACGTCGGCGAGACGAATTTCGTGAACGCGACGAAGTTGATGTTGGCCGCGTTGAGGATCAACTCGATCCCCATGAGGATGGCAACCGCGTTGCGCCGCGTGAGGACCCCGTACATCCCGATCGCGAACAGCAGTGCGCCGACGACCAGGTAGTGGTTGAGGCCGATCATGCCTCGCGCCTCGCCACGACGATGGCGCCGACCAGCGCCGCCAGGATGACGATGCCGACGACCTCGAAGACCAGGACGTACGGACCGAACAGGCTCTCGCCCACCGCGCCGGGGTTGTAGGCGGGGGGCGGTGCGGCCCCCATGGGCCAACTCGTACGTGCGTACAGCCACAGCAACAGGGCGGCCAGCACACCCGACGCCGCCAGGGCCATCGGGACCTGTTCGTTGCGCTGGCGCCGACGGATGCCGGTCGCGCCCTCGGTCAGCAGCACCACGAACAGGATGAGAACCGTAATCGCCCCGGCGTAGATGAGGATCTGGACGACCGCCACGAACTCGGCGTGCAGCAGCACGTACAGCCCTGCCACGCCAAGCAGCACAGGAATCAGCGACACCGCCGCGTGGACGATGTTGCGCGCGTTGACCACGATGAGTGCGCCGGCGAGGATCATGCCCGCGAGGATGTAGAACGCGACCACCTCACCCGACACGATCCACCCCGTTCACCCCCACCGGGCCACCAAAAAGCCGACGATCAGCAGGTTCACCAGCCCCACGGGGATCAAGATCTTCCACGCAAGGTTCAACAGCTGGTCGATCCGAAAGCGTGGATAAGTCCAGCGCACCCACATCAGGAAGAACACGATCGCGTAGCTCTTCAACAGGAACCAGAACACGCCGCTGGCCACCGGTCCGACCAGCGGCAGGTCGAACGGGCCACGCCAGCCGCCGAGGAACATCGTGACGAACAGCGCGGAGCTCGCGAACAGCGAACCGTACTCGCCCAGCTGAAAGAGCGCGAACCGCATGCCCGTGTACTCCGAGAAGTATCCGGCGACCAGTTCGGACTCCGCCTCCGGCAGGTCGAACGGGATGCGGTTGGTCTCGGCCGTCGCCGCGGTCAGGAACACCAGCGCGTTGATCGCCACAAAGGGGTACAGGTACCAGGGATACGGTTGCGCCTCGACGATGCGCACGGTCGACAGCGTCCCGGTGAGGATTGCCATCGTCGCGATCGCCAGCCCCAGCGGGATCTCGTAGGACACCATCTGCGCCGCCGACCGTAAACCACCCAGCAGCGCGTACTTGTTGTTCGATGCCCACCCGCCGACCAGCACCCCGACGACGCCGACCGACAGCACCGCGGCGAAATACACCAGGCCCACGTTCAAATCGCGCACGATCACGCCCGGACCCCACGGCAACACCACGTAGGCCAGCAGCCCGCTGACCGCCACGAGGACCGGCGCAACGGAGAACAGGAGCACGTCGGCCCGCGCGGGCACGATGTTCTCCTTCTGCAACAGCTTGATCGTATCGGCCAAGGTCTGCAGGGTTCCGTGCGGCCCCACGTGCTTGGGCCCGATCCGTGCCTGGATCCAGGCGCTGACCTTTCGCTCCATCAAGACCAAAAACATCGCCACGAAGACGGCGATGAAGGTAAAGACCACCACCACCGCGACCAGGGCGCGGACGAGGTCGATCCGCCAGAGCGCGTCCAGGACCTGTCCTAGACCCACTCCAGCGCTCCCTTCTTCCACTCGTAGAGCAGTCCGACGAACAGCAACACGAGGAAGATCGCCATCGCCACGAACGCCTGCATGCCCAAGCTGCGCAGCACCACGGCCCAGGGATAGATGTACATCACCTCAACGTCGAACAAGAGGAAGATCAATGCGAACAGGTAGTAGCGGATGTTGACCTGTGACCACGCCTCCCCGAACGGGACGATCCCAGATTCGTAGGCCAACAACTTCTGCGGGTACTGGCTGCGGGGGGCGATCAGCCAAACGATGGCCAGCGGGAGGGCTGCCATGGCGGCGCCGACGAGCGCGAACACGGCCACATACACCCAGTCAAGGGGCACCACAACCTCCGCTGAGCTGTCAGGGCGCTCTACCGCCCGTTGGCCGGATGCGGCGGCCGACCACCCGTGGCCGGCCCATGACCACTCTTAGCGATCGCGCGCGCCGATCCCTTCCGTCCAACGCGCTCGTCTGTAACCACGCCGGCCTCAGGGCAGGGAGCGTTGACCGCCCACAAAGAATCGGGAGTTCCCAACGGCGAAGGAACCGATCTGCGAACCGCCGCATGCCGCGCCAGATCTGACTTTCAGCCCACGGCGGCCCAGACGCATCATACGGATCGATCGCGCGGGGTGTCAATACGGGCGGCCGGCGGTGCCGTGCGAAGGCTCAACGGATTCGTCGCACGAACGCCTCGAACCCCCGGTCGCGCAACTCAAGCACGAGGCGCTGCGCCGGTCCGGGTGAGTCGAACTCGCCGACGGTGACCCGGTACCAGCCCCCCGCGCCGCGCACCGCCGGCGAGTAGCCGAGCTCGTGGAGACGGGCGGCAACGGCTTCGGCGTTGGCGCGATCCCGGTACGCGCCAACCTGGGCGGCGTACAGTGCGGAGGCCGTCGCGGGCGCGGGGATCGCGGCCGGCTGCACCGCCGGCGTGGTGGCGGTCGGCGACGGCTCGGGTGTGGACGCCACCAGGCCCGGGGACGGCGGCGCGGGCGTCCAGGCACCCGGGACAGGAGTGGGCGAATCCGGTGACCGAGCCGCCGCGACGGGAGGGGACCCGGTCGTCGCCACCGTGGGTGACGGCATACGGCTGGACAGCGTCGCCCCCAAGGCGAACCCGATCGCCACACCGGATGCGAACACCGCCACCAAGACCGCGCGCCACCGCCACGGGCGTGCGCGCTCGCTGTGCGGGGACGCGGCAGGTACATGGACCGCGTCCTCTTGCGGGCGCTGTGCAGGGCCTGCAAAGGCGTCGCGCAGGCCGCCGTACCAGGCGTACGTGGCGGCGACGAACACGACAACAGCGGCCGCCAGGAAGACCAGCTGCGGGGAGGTGAGTTCCGCCACCACCCCGGCCGCCAACGTTCCGATCGGGAAGGAGGCCAGGCTGACGGTCCGCTCGAAGGCCCACGCACGACCCTGCATCTCTGGGGAGACGACCGTTTGGCGCGCCGCGCTGTAGTTGACGTTGGCGACCGAGACACCGAACCCGATCATCACGTAGCCAACTGCCAGTCCCCAGAACGAGGCGACGGACGCCAGCACGACCATGCCGGCGACCTCCAGGTAGCTGGCCATGGTTCCGGCGCGCGCGATTCCCAACCGCCGCCCCAGTGCTGCGCCGGTGGCGGCTCCGGCGATCGCCGCCGCACCGGCCGCGCTGAAGGCGGCACCCATGGCGGGCGTGTCCAGGCCGACGTTATGGCGGAAGTGGAACATGGCCATGGTGATCGAGGCGCCCAGTGCCAGGTTTGCGCCCAAAGACTTGAACGAGATCGCCCGGACTGCAGGATGCGACAACGCGTACCGCAACCCCTCGGCCAAGTCGTCGCGCACGCCTCGTCGGTCCGCCTCGGTGGACGCCGGTTGCGTCGTACGCACCAGCAGCATCGCCGTCGCCGAGACGAGGTATCCGCCGCTCGTGATCCACAGGCTGTTCGCCAGCCCCAGCGTCGCGGCCAGCGACCCGCCCGCCAGTGGCCCCAGCAGCATCGCGCTCTGCACCGCCAGCAGAAGCGCACTGTTGGCCGCCGGCAGGTCTTCCTTGGGGACGATCTGGGGGATGAACGCACCGGAAGCGGTATCGAAGAAGACGTTGCATACGGCCAGCGCGACCACGACGCCATACAGGTACTCCACGCGCAGGAAACCCGCGGCAGCCATCAGGGGAATTGTCGCCACCAGGCCCACCCGCACGAAGTCCATGGAAGCCATCAGCGCCCTTCGGTTGGCGCGGTCGGCAACCACGCCCGCGAGGAAGCCCAACAAGACCTCGGGGATGACGGTCAGCGCGTAGTACAGGCCGGTCTGGAGGGCCGATCCGGTGAGTTCGATGACCAGCAGGCCGACAACCAGCCAGTGCACCCGGTCGCCGAAGTTGGACACCACCTGCCCGGTCCAAAACACGAAGAGGTTGCGGTTCTGAGGCAGCCACAGCAGCGCCTGGAAGACCCTCGGTCGGGCTCTGGGCTCGGTCATGCCCCGGCTCCCTGCCGGCCGAGTCGAATGACGTTCATCCTGCTCGACTCTGGCCCAAGACGCGCCTTCGGCGCCACGATGCACACCCTCGGCGATAGCGTTTCGCGTCTTGTGCCCCAAAACCTACTGGCCGGATCCCGATCATGGGTTGATGACGCTGACGCGGGCGACGCGGCGCCGGGCGCCGGACAGGCGATCGAGCACATCGAGTACCGCTTCGGCCAAGCTCGTCGGATTGTGGCGCACCAGTTCGGTTTCGCTGATGAGCCCGTACGCGAACGGCACCAGGCCCATCTGCCGGATGCGGTCCAGATCCGGCTCGACGGGTACGGCCCCCTCGCCGCGGTAGCGCTGCAGGAGCACGGCGTTGCGTGGCATCTGGTCGTTGACGATCGCGGCGCGGACGATGGGCCCCGCGTGCTCGACGACGGCCCGCACGTGGTCCGACGCGCGGAACCCGTCGGTCTCGCCCGGCTGGGTCATGACGTTGACGATCTGGACCACCGGTGCTTCGGCGCGGCGCAGAGCATCGCCGATGCCGGTGACGAGCAGGTTCGGCAGCACCGAGGTGAACAGGCTGCCGGGTCCCAGCAAGATGAGGTCGGCGTGGGTGATCGCGTCGAGCACTTCGGGCACCGCTCGCGCGTCGGCAGGTTTCAGATAGACACGGCGGATCGCCTTGCGGGCAGCCGGGATCGCCGACTCACCCTCGGCGGTCGTCCCGTCGAGGAACTCCGCGCACAGCACGATGTTGTCCACCGTGGCGGGCAGGACCTGGCCCCGGATGGCGAGCACTCGGCTGGCCAGCCGGACCGCCGACACCAGATCGCCACCCACACCCATCATGCTCGCCAAGAACAGGTTGCCAAAGGAGTGCCCCCGCAGGTCGCCCCGATCGAAGCGATACTCGAACAACCGGGTCATCAGTGGCTCGGCCTCGGCGAGGGCGACCAGACAGTCGTTGATGTCGCCCGGAGGGAGGATGCCCAGTTCTCGCCGCAGCCGCCCGGAACTGCCGCCGTCGTCGAAGACGGTGACCACCGCCGTCAGCGACATCGTGTAACGCTTCAGGCCGCGCAGCAGCGTGGAAAGACCCGTACCGCCGCCCAGCGCGACCACCCGCGGCCCGCGCCCCAGGGCGCGGCGCTGGACCATCAACTCCGCCAATCGGTGGTCGCCGCGCGGTAGGAACAATCCGGCGACCGACCGCACCGTCGCCCGCAGTCCGAGGAACACGCAGTAGACGCCCAGTGCGATCAGCAGTGCGCCGGCGCCGACCAAACCCCACCGTTCGCCCCCCGACACCCACAGTGCCGCTCTGACGATGGCGTACAGGACCTGCGCGACGCCGACGGTGACCACGTCGGCGAGCAGGATGGCGCCGACGGCGACGAGCGATACGCCCACGAACACCAACGCCACGTAGCGCTTGACGCGGATGCCCGGTACCAGCCACTTGGCCAGTTGGCGGGTCCGTTGGACGAGGGCCCGGATCACACTACCTCACTCCTTCTCGATGTCCCGGTGCCGCACGTGCGCCTCGTATCCCTGCGCACGTAGGAACGTGACCAGTTCCTGCGCGAACACGACCGACCGGTGCCGCCCTCCGGTGCACCCGATGGCGATCGTCAGGTGCGACTTGCCCTCCGCGACGAACTGTGGAAGCAAGAACGAGACCATCTCCTCCAGCCGCTGCCGGAACCCCTGCGCTTGGGGCCAGCGCATGACGTACCGGCGGACCTCCTCGTCGGTTCCCGGCCGCGCCCGCAGCGCTTCGACGTAGTGCGGATTGGGCAGGAACCGAACGTCGAACACCAGATCTGCGTCGGTCGGCACGCCGTGCTTGTACCCAAAGGAAACAACGCCGATCCCCAACGTTTTCGACGTCTCGCCAGACGGCGCGAACAGGGCGCGGATCTCGTCGCGCAGCATCTGGGGCGTCATCTGGGTCGTGTCGATCACCTTGTCTGCCCGCTCGCGGATCGCCTCCAGCCGGCGGCGCTCTGCGCGAATCCCCTCGGGTACGGAGCCGGTGGGAGTCAGCGGGTGCTTGCGGCGCGTCTCCTTGAACCGGCGCACGAGGGCTTCGTCCGACGCATCCAGAAAGAGGATCTGGTAGCGGATGCCGCGGGAATCCAAAAACCGCAGGGCGTCGGGGATCGCGTCGAAGAACTCGCCGCTGCGGACGTCGATCACCAGCGCGACGCCCTCGAACCGGTCGTGGGCGCGCATCACGAGCTCCGCAAAGCGCGGAACCAGCGCCGGCGGCAGGTTGTCGACGCAGAAGAAGCCCATGTCCTCGAAGACGTGGGCAGCGTGGGACTTGCCCGCCCCTGACAGCCCCGTGATGACGACGAAGGGCAGATCGGCAGCTGGCGGCGGTTTGCGCGTTCGGGGTTCGGGCTGTGGGGTCACGGCGCGAGGTGTCAAGACGTCACGACCCGCGAGAGCACGACGCTGATCAGGGTCACGAGCAGCGAGACCACAAACATCGACAGGAAGCCCCCGTGGGGGATGCCCAACAGCCACACGACGATGTAGACCATCAGCGTGTTCGCCACCAGCGTGAACAGCCCCAGCGTCACCAGGTTCAAGGGAAGCGTCACCACCAACACCACCGGCCGGATGAAGGCGTTGGCCAGGCCCAGGACGACCGCCGCGAGCACGGCGGTCTGCGCGTCGGCAAGCCGAAAGGCCGCCGGATAGATCTGCGTCGCAAGCCACAGCGACAGGCCGGTGATCGCGAACCGGATGAGAATGCCCATGCTCGTCTCCGATCGGACCTCAGCCACCGGCCGGGCCACTTTTACACGACCTCCGCGACGAGCTTTGCCACATGGGTGGGCAGCTCTGCCACCCGGACGCCCGCGGCCTGCAGTGCCGAGACCTTGCCCGCCGCCGTGCCCTCGGTACCCGAGATCACCGCGCCGGCGTGCCCCATGCGTTTGCCCGCAGGTGCGGTCCGCCCGGCGACGTAGGCCACCACCGGCTTGCGGACCCGCTCGCGGATGTAGGCCGCCGCCTCTTCCTCCGCGGCCCCCCCAATCTCACCGACCAGCACGATCGCCGACGTCTGCGGGTCGTTCTCGAACGCCTCCAAGATCTCGACGAACGTCAGGCCGATCACCGGATCGCCGCCCATCCCGACGGCGGTGGACTGGCCGATCCCTGCCGCCGTCAGGCCCGCGACGATCTCGTAGGTCAGCGTACCGGAGCGCGACAGCAGGCCTACCGGCCCGGGGCGGAACAGGTGGCCGGGCATGATCCCGATCTTGCAGCGGCCGGGGGAGGTTACACCCGGGCAGTTCGGCCCGACGACGCGCACGCCCTGGCGGCGGGCGGCGTCGACCACCAGGATCGCATCGTGGACCGGGATGTGCTCCGTGATCACCACGACGGGATCCAGGCGCGCAGCGATGCACTCCAACGCCGCGTCCTTGGCGAAGGGGGCGGGCACGAACAGGCACGCCGCGTTCGCATCGGTGTGCTGTACCGCTTCCTCGACCGTGTCGAAGACGGGGACCTCGTGCACGCTCGTGCCGCCCTTGCCAGGCGTGACGCCCGCCACCACCTGGGTGCCGAACTCCAGCATGCGGGCGGTGTGGAACTGACCCTGGTGGCCGGTGATGCCCATCACCAGCACCTTCGTGTGCTCGTCGACCAGTATCGCCAAGGGAACCTCCGAAGACGGCGGTCGCGCGGCGCCGGAAACCGATCAGCGACGGCTAGCCGTTGATCGCCCGTCGTATCTTCTCCCCGACTTCCCGGATCCTCTGCATGTCGCCGGGTACCAGCTCCCAGTCGAACCCCTTGCCGTCCCCGCTCCACCGGGGGATCAGGTGAACATGGTAGTGAGGGACGACCTGGTGGGCAGCACGGCCGTTTGCCTGGTTCACCGTCAGGCCGTCGGGCTGCAGCGCAACGCGGATCGCGTCGGCGATGCGCTTGGCCGCGCGCGCCACCGCTTCCGCCTCCTCCACCTCCAGGTCCCACAGCGTGGAGGCATGCCGCTTGGGGACGACGAGCAGATGCCCGTCGTTGAGCGGGTTGATGTCCATGAACGCAAGCACCCGTTCGTCTTCGTAGACCTTCGTCGACGGCAACTCACCGGCTGCGATCTTGCAGAACACGCACTCCACGGCGCGGCCCTCCATCGCCCGTGACGCCGGCGTTTACGACGCCAGCCGTACGGCCTCCCGGGCTGCTTCCTCCGGATCCACGAACGCCGAAATCCCTGCTTCGCGCAGGATGCGCCGTCCCTCCTCCTCGTTGGTGCCTACCAGCCGGATGCTCGCGGGCACCGGAGGGCGTGAGGCGACGATCCCACGGGCGATGTCGTCGCAGCGAGTGATGCCGCCGAAGACGTTGATGAACAGCGACCGAACGCCGGGCTTGCGCAGGACGATGTCGATCGCCTGGCGCATGTTCTCGGTCGACGCCCCCCCACCGATGTCGAGGAAGTTCGCCGGCCGCCCCCCGAAGTGCGCGATCATATCCAACGTCGCCATCACCAGCCCTGCCCCGTTGCCGATAATCGCGATGTCGCCGTCCAGTTCGACGTAGGAGAGGTCGTTTTGACGGGCCAGCCGTTCCAGCTCGCTTAGCTCCTCGTTGTCGGGCAGGTCCTGATGGCGGTGGAGGGCATTGTCGTCGACGATCAGCTTCGCGTCCACCGCCACCAACTTCCCGTCGGCGACAGCCAGGGGGTTGATCTCCGCCAGCTCGGCGTCCCTCTCGGCGCACAGCCGGTACAGCGCGTGCGCGATCTGGGTGAACTGCACCAGAGCCGGCCCACCGAAGCCCAGTCGGCGACCCACCGACCGCGCATGGAACGGATGGAACCCAAACAGCGGGTCCACGTGGAGCCTGACGATCGCCTCGGGGGTCGCGCGCGCCACCTCCTCGATGTCGACGCCGCCAAAGGCCGAGGCGACACAGACCAGGCGGCGCGCCGAACGGTCCACCGTGAAGGCGAGGTAGTATTCGCGTTCGATGTTGGCGGCCTCCGCCACGAGAACCTTGCGGACGACTTCGCCCTTGATCTCCATGCCGAGGATCTCCTGTGCCGCCTCCTGCGCCTCCTGCGGCGTCCTGGCGAGTCGGATGCCGCCCGCCTTGCCGCGTCCGCCGACCATCACCTGCGCCTTGACGACCACAGGGTAGGCGAGGCCGACATCGCCGACCTGTTCAGCCCGTTCGACTACCGTACCGTTCTGGACGGGGATCCCGTACGTGCGGAACCACTCCTTGGCCTGGTACTCGTGCAGCTTCATGGGATCAAGCCACCTCGCTCGCAGCACATACTTCCCGGCGCGTGCCGCTGCGCCACCTCCGCGCAGACTCTAGACCCTCACGCCCCCGAGCAGCTCCCGTATGGCGGCGACCGATGCCCGGAAGGCAGTTCGCTCCGGGTCCGACAGAGGGAGTTCGAGCACCCGCTCGACCCCGCCGGCGCCCAGCACCACCGGCACCCCGACGCAGACGTCACGCTCACCGTACTCCCCGTCGAGGTAGAAGCAGCAGGGGATCACGCGTTTGCGGTCGCGCACGATCGCCTCGGTCATCTCGCACAGGGCCGCGCCGGCCGCCGTGAACCCGCTCGCCTTCATCAACTCGGTGATCTCCGCCCCCGCCCGCCGGGTACGGGCGACGATGGCCTCCAGCCGCTCCGGTGGGAGCAATCGCGAGACCGGCATGCCGCGCACGCTGGCCAACGACGCCAGGGGCACCATGTCCTTGTCGGTGTGGGCGCCGATCACCATCGCGTCGACGTCGCGGACCGACACGCCGATCTCCATCGCCAAAAGGGCCCGGAACCGGGTGCTGTCCAACGCCCCGCTCTGGCCGATCACGCGCTCGCGCGGAAGCCCCGACGCCCGGTAGGCGACGTAGGTCATCGCGTCCAGGGGGTTGGTCAGGATGATGTAGACGGCGTCCGGGGATCGGGGCACCACCTGCTCGACGACGCCGCGCACGATGCCGGCGTTGGTGTCCAGCAGCTCCTCGCGCGTCATGCCAGGCTTTCGGGGAACCCCGGCAGTCACGATGACCACATCGGAGTTCGCCGTGTCGGCGTAGTCGTTCGAACCCATCAGCCGGCAGTCGAAACCGGCGATCGGCCCGGCCTGCAGGATGTCGAGGGCCTTGCCCTGGGGGAGTCCCTCCACGATGTCGGTCAGGACGATGTCCCCGAGGTGATGCGAGGCGAGCCAGTGGGCCGCGGCCGTCCCCACGGTGCCCGCGCCGACGATCGAGATCTTCGGGCGTCCAAGCGGCATTGCGGATGCCTCCTCACATGTTTTCGATCACTTCGGTGGCGAACTCACTCGTCCGGACCTCGCGGGCCCCATCCATCAACCGTGCCAGGTCGTACGTCACCACCTTCTTGCGGAACGTGCGCTCCAGCCCGGCGATCACCAGGTCGGCGGCTTCTTGCCAGCCCAGGTACTCGAGCATCATGACCCCCGACAGCGTCAGGGATCCCGGGTTGACCTTGTCCAGGTTCGCGTACTTCGGCGCGGTCCCATGGGTGGCCTCGAAGACGGCGTGGAAATCCCCGACGTTGGCCCCCGGGGCCATCCCGATCCCGCCGACCTGTGCGGCGATCGCGTCGGAGAGGTAGTCGCCGTTGAGGTTGCCGGTGGCGATCACGTCGATGTCCTGGGGGCGCGTCAGCACATGCTGGAACGTGACGTCGGCGATGTAGTCCTGGATGAGCAACCGCCCTTGGGGAACCTTCCCGCCGTAGTCGCGTAAGACTTCGTCCCAGGAGATCGTGCGGTTGCCGAACTCCTCGCGCGCGACCTCGTACCCCCAGTCGCGGAACGCGCCTTCCGTGTACTTCATGATGTTGCCCTTGTGCACGAGCGTGACGTTGCGACGGTTGCGCTCCAGGGCGTACCGGATCGCCTTGCGTACCAGGCGCTTGGTTCCGAACTCGCTCATCGGCTTGACGCCGATCGCCGAGCCGGGCCGCACCTGCACCCCGAACTCGGCGCGCAGCCAGTCGATGATCCGGTTGGCCTCCTCGGAGCCGGCCGGCCACTCGATTCCACGGTAGATGTCCTCGGTGTTCTCCCGGAAGACGACCATGTCGACCCGTTCGGGGTGCCTGACGGGAGAGGGCACGCCCTCGAACCAGCGCACCGGCCGGATGCAGGCGTACAGGTCCAGGAGCTGACGGAGCGCGACGTTCAGCGAGCGGAACCCGCCGCCGACGGGCGTCGTCAGCGGCCCTTTGATTCCCACGACGTAGTGCTCGAACGCCCGCAGGGTGTCGGCCGGCAGCCAGTCCCCGAATTGGTCGTTGGCCTTCTCTCCGGCGAATACTTCGAACCACACGATGCGCCGCTTGCCTCCGTACGCGCGCTGGACCGCGGTGTCGAGGATGCGGCGCGTAGCACGCCAGATGTCCGGGCCGGTGCCGTCTCCCTCGATGAAGGGGATGATCGGGTCGTCGGGGACGACGAGTCTGCCGTCTATGATCTCGATCCGGCGACCTTCTGTCGGTGGGGCCAGCCTTTCCAGACTCAGCATCTGAGGGGCTCCTTCTGTCAAACGGGGTATGCGGAGGCCGACGGGACCGGCGAACGTCAGTGTAACCCGACGCGAAGCGCGGGGCAAACCCGGTACCAGGTACTGCTTGACAACGGGGTCGGAGTCGATCTACGGTTTGGTCAGACCAGCAGACCACCAGGCCAATGGCGCAGACGCCCGTCTTCCAGCCTGTCCGCCACCGCCGGATCTACGAGGACATCGTCCGCCAGATTCAGGAACTGATAGCCGACCGCCACCTGCAACCCGGCGACCGCCTCCCCCCGGAGAGGGAACTCGCCGAGACCCTCAGCGTCAGCCGGGCCTCGGTGCGTGAGGCGTTGCGGGTCCTCAACGCAATGGGACTGGTCGAGGTCCGCTCGGGAGACGGTACGTTCATCCGGTCCGCCCACGCGCCCGTGGATCCCGCAGTGTGGGCGCTGCTGCCCGAGCGGCAGTTCCTCCTCGATCTTCTTCAGGCGAGACGGATCGTCGAGGAAGAGATCGTGGCGCTGGCGGTCCACCAGGCGACCCAGGACGACCTCGACCAGATGCAGGACCTGTTGAACCGCCGCGAACGGGAGCTGGCTGAGGGTAAGGCCGATCTCGAGACCGATCTGCTGTTTCATCGGCTCATCGCGGAGGCGACCCGGAATCCGGTGCTCGTCTCCATCGTGCGCACGCTCAACGAGATATGGCTGCAGAGCCGCGAGGCGACCGGGCGTGCCCCCACCAGTCCCCACAAGGCGCAGGAGTTTCACCAGGCTATCGTAGAAGCGATCCGCATGCGGGACGAAGCGCTCGCCCGAGGCGTGATGCACCGCCACATGGAGGACATGCGCGAGGACATCGAAAGGCAACTCCACGATCGGTAGTGGGCAGAGGCGAGCGAGGCGGAGGTCGTCATGTACCGAGGTGGACCTGGGATGCTGGCGTGGGTGCTGCACCGGATCACGGGTGTGGCGATCCTGCTGTTCCTGTTCATGCACATCGTCGAGACGGCCATGCTGATGTACGGCCCGGAAGCCTACAACAAGGCCATCGAGCTGTACCGCCAGCCGTGGTTCAAACCCCTGGAGTTCCTGCTCGTGGCCGCCGTCGTCTACCACGCCGGCAACGGGGTCATCATCATGATCCTCGATTTGTTCCCGCGGGCAACCCGATGGTATCGCAGGATGTTCTGGGTGGGCGCGGCGGCCTACGCGGCGCTGATGACCCCGGTCGCATTCCTGATGCTGCGCCCGATGTTCAAGTGAGGCGTGAGCCTGGAGCGAAACGATGACGTATCCGGTGGCGCGAGCGCGACCCAACGGCTGGGAGTGGCTGTCGTGGCTGTACATGCGCGTCTCAGCGGTGCTGCTGATCGGACTGGTGCTGGGGCACCTGTACATCATGCACATCCTCAACAGCACCGACACGATCGACTTCGACTTCGTCGCCCAGCGGTTCGCGACGCCGTTGTGGCGCGTCTACGATCTGTTGATCCTGGTGCTGGCGCTCACCCACGGCCTGAACGGGCTTCGGGGCATCGTCTCGGACTACACCCGATCGCCCAGGTGGCGATTGTTTTGGAACGCCACGATCGGGACGCTGGGCCTGGTGTTCGGCACGTTGGGTGCCCTGGTGCTGTTTACGTTCCAGCCGGGGCCGTAGGAGTCGGCAGCGACCGCACGGGCGAGCGCCGTCGACGGCAGGCGGCTTTCGCAGCCCAAGGCTCTACGATCGTCCCGGGCACCGCCAATCGCCGAGGGCGGAGGGCCGACTGAGACGGATCATGGACATCCTCGAGCACGATATCCTGATCATCGGGGGTGGCGCGGCCGGGCTGCGCGCGGCGATCGCCGCGGCGGAAGCCGACCCTGCCCTCGACGTCGCCCTGCTGTCGAAGGTCTATCCGATGCGCAGCCACACGGTCTCCGCCGAGGGCGGCGCCGCGGCGGTGATCAAGCCCAACGACACCTTCGAGGCACACATCGAGGACACGATCACCGGTTCGGACTGGCTCGCCGACCAGGACGCGGTCGAGGAATTCGTGCGGGAGTGCCCAGAGGAGTTGCTGCGGCTGGAGCACTGGGGATGCCCGTGGAGCCGCGAGCCCGACGGACACGTCGCCGTCCGGCCGTTCGGCGGGATGAAGATCGAGCGCACTTGGTTCGCAGCCGACAAGACCGGCTTCCACCTCCTGCACACCCTGTTCCAGACCAGCCTCCGCTACCAGGCACTCCGGCGGTACGACGAGTGGTTCGTCACCACCCTGCTCGTCGAGGACGGCCGGTGCCGGGGAGCGGTGGCGATCGAACTCGCCACCGGCCGCCTGTACCTCATCGCCGCCCGGGCCGTGATCCTCTGCACCGGCGGCGCCGGCCGCATCTACCCGTTCACGACCAACGGCGCGATCGTGACGGGGGACGGCATGGCGCTGGCCTACCGCGCCGGGGTCCCTCTGAAGGACATGGAGTTCGTGCAGTACCACCCCACGGGTCTGCCGGGCACGGGCATCCTGATCACGGAAGCCGCGCGCGGCGAGGGGGGCATCCTCGTCAACAAGGACGGCTACCGATACCTAGCGGACTACGGCCTCGGCCCGCCCGAGCCGTGGCCGCGTCTGCGGGCCATGGAGCTCGGCCCGCGCGACAAGCTGTCGCAGGCGTTCGTACACGAGATGCGCAAGGGCCGCACGATCGCAGGACCCTACGGCGATGTCGTCCACCTCGACATCCGCCACCTGGGAGAGCGACGCATCAACGAGAAGCTGCCCTTCGTCCGCGAGCTTGCGCGCAACTACGCCGGGATTGACCCGGTGCACGAACCCATCCCTGTGCGCCCGGTGGTCCACTACATGATGGGCGGAGTTCACACGGACAAGCATGGGGCCACACCGATGCCGGGCCTGTACGCGGCGGGTGAAGTCGCCTGCGTCAGCATCAACGGCGCGAACCGGTTGGGATCGAACTCCTTGCCCGAGTGCCTGGTGTTCGGCGCCCGTGCCGGCCGGGCGGCGGCGGCCCATGCTCGGGAGAGCCCACCCCCAAGTCCCAACCCGCTGACCGCGCTGGCACTGGACGAGGAGCATCGCATCCAGAGAGACTTCCTGCGCAAGGACGGCGGCGACCAGCGCATTGCCAGCATCCGCACCGAGATGCAGGATGCCATGGAATCGGGATGCGGCATCTACCGGGACGATGCATCGCTGCGGGCCACGTGCGATCGGCTGCGTGATTTGCGCCAGCGCTTCCACCGCATCCGGCTCGACGATCGCACGCTCGCGTTCAACACCGAGTTGGTGGCCGCGCTCGAACTCGACTTCATGCTGGACGTCGCACAGTGTGTGGCGCACTCGGCGCTCGCGCGTACCGAATCGCGGGGCTCCCATCAGCGGACCGACCATCCCGAGCGTGACGACGCGCGCTTCTGTCGCCACACGCTCGCCTATCGCGGCGACGGGGAGCCGAGGGTCGAATACCTGGACGTGGTCATCACGCGCTGGCCGCCGGCCGAGCGCGTCTACGGAGGTTGACGATGGCCCGCCCGACCGCCGAGCTCCGCGTCCTCCGCTACCACCCCGGCCGCGACGCCAGCCCCTACTTCCAGACCTACCAGGTGCCCTACCGCGAGGACTGGGTGGTGCTGGACGCGCTCAACTACATCAAGGACCAGGTCGACGGCAGTCTGACCTACCGCTGGTCGTGTCGGATGGGCGTGTGCGGCAGCTGCGGCATGATGATCGACCGCACGCCGCGACTGTCGTGCGCCACGTTCTTGCGCGAGTTCCATCCGAGGACGATCTGGGTGGAGCCCCTCGCGAACTTCCCCATTGCGCGCGATCTGGTCGTCGACATCGGCGACTTCATGGACAAGCTCCCACGCGTCAAGCCGTGGCTCATCCGGCGGGATCCCGACCCCGAGAGCTCCGAGCACCTCCAGACGCCCGAACAGCTGGAGGACTACCGGCAGTTCAGCATGTGCATCAACTGCATGCTCTGCTACTCCGCATGCCCCGTGTATGCCCTGGAGCCGCGCTTTTTGGGCCCGGCGGCGTTGGCGCTGGCCGCGCGCTACGATCTCGACTCCCGCGACCAGGGACGCAAGGCGCGGCGCGAGGTCGTGGCCGGACCGGACGGCGTGTGGGACTGCACGCTGGTGGGCGAGTGCACAACCGTCTGCCCCAAGCACGTCGATCCTGCGGGTGCGATCCAGCGGCTGAAGCTGCACAGCGCCCTGCAGTGGGCCCGCGACGTGCTCGTGCCGTGGGGGCGAAGATGACGGGCTACCGCAGACCCGTGCGCTTCCTCTGGTGGACCGAACGGCGGTCGTACGTGCTGTTCGTCGTGCGAGAACTTACGAGCCTGTTTGTCGGTACGTACGCGGTCTTGCTGCTGATCCTGGTCGACCGGCTGGTACGAGGACCCACCGCCTACGAAGCGTACCTGGCGTTTCTGGGTGCGCCCGGGATGGCCGTCTTCCACGCCCTGGGGCTGGCGGCCGCGCTGTACCACTCGGTCACGTGGTTCGCGCTCGCCCCCAAGGCGATGACGGTGCGGTTGGGACGGCACCGGGTACCGGACGCGGCGGTCGTCGGGGCCAACTACGCGGTGTGGGCCATCGTCTCGGCGGTCGTGGCCCGGATCGTGCTGGGGCGGTAGCGGATGCGCAGCGAGCCCCTGTGGTGGCTCCTGTTCGCGGCCGGCGGCACGGTGGCGGCGCTGTTGCTGCCAGTCCACGTCCTGCTCACGGGGGTCGGCGTAGCCGCCGGCTGGACGCGCGACGCGCTCGCCTACGAGCGGGCCGTCGAACTCGTCGCCCATCCGGTGGGCCGCGCCTACGTGTTCGCGGTCGTGGCGTCGTGGATGCTGCACTGGGCGCATCGGTTCCGCTACACGCTCACCGAGGGATTGCACCTCAAGGCCTCCTGGGTGCCGGTGGCGTTCGCGTGCTACGGTACGGCCGTCGGCATCGTCGCGGCAGCGGCGGTCGTTCTCGCGCGCCTGTGACACTTCGGGCAAGAAGGAGGGGACGGGTATGCTGCGTGTGATCCACGCATACAACGTGAAACCTGGAGTCGACGAGACATCCTTCGTCGAGTGGCTGGATGGGCGCCTCGACGAGGTCACCCGGCGCTTCGGGTGCATCGGCCGCAAGACGTGGGTGTTCGTGGACGGGTTCGAGGGCAGCTACGAACAACCGAAGCCGGTCCGCCGCCCCAAGTATCTCAACGAGGCGTTCTGGGTGGGCGAGCAGGCGGCCGCGAACTTCCGGCGCTGGCTGATGTCCGCGGAGGGGGAGGAGTTGCGGCGCCGCTGGTTCGACTCCATCACCGACCACACGGTCCTGCGCTATCTCGACTTCGAACCGCAGCGGCCCGTCACCGATGATTGAGCACACCTTCGACGCGGTGATCGTCGGCGCCGGGGGAGCCGGGCTGCGCGCGGCACTGGAACTGCGGGGCCGCCGGGTCGCGGTCCTCAGCAAGTTGTATCCGACACGCTCGCACACCGGTGCCGCGCAGGGCGGCATCGGCGCCGCGCTGGGCAACTTGGAAGAAGACCAACCGGAGTGGCACACCTTCGACACCATCAAGGGCGGCGACTACCTGGTTGACCAGGACGCCGCCGAGCAGATGTGCCAGGAGGCCATCGAAACCGTCTACGAACTGGAACACTGGGGCCTGCCGTTCGACCGCACGCCCGACGGTCGGATCGCCCAGCGCCGGTTCGGCGGCCACACGCGCAACTTCGGTGAGGGCCCCGTCCGCCGGGCGTGCCATGCCGCCGACCGCACCGGTCACATGATCCTGCAGACTCTGTACCAGCAGTGCCTGCGCAACGACGTCGCGTTCTTCGACGAATTCCAGATGGTTGACCTGCTCATCGAGGACGGGCGCTGCGCTGGCGTCGTCGCCTACGAGATCGACTCGGGGATGCTGCACGTCTTTTGGGCCCGCGCCGTGTTGCTCGCCACCGGTGGCTTCGGGCGGATGTACAAGGTCACGAGCAACGCCCACGCACTGACCGGCGACGGTGTGGCGATCGCCTGGCGGCGCGGCATCCCGCTGATGGACATGGAGTTCTTCCAGTTTCACCCGACGGGGATCTACCGCCTGGGGATCCTGCTGTCGGAGGCGGCGCGCGGCGAGGGCGCGTACCTGATCAACCGCCACGGTGAGCGGTTCATGGAGCGCTACACGCCGACGCTGCTGGAGCTGGCACCGCGCGACATCATCTCCCGCTGCATCTACCTGGAGGTCCGTGAAGGGCGCGGGATCGACGGCACGGACTACGTGCACCTGGACTTCCGGCACCTGGGCAGGGAGGTCCTGGACACCAAGCTGCCCGACATCACCGACTTCGTGCGCACCTACCTGGGGATCGACCCTGCGACCGAGCCGGTCCCCATCCAGCCGACGGCGCACTACGCCATGGGCGGCATCCCCACCAACAACGACGCGCAGGTCATCGCCGACGAACGCGGCATACCGGTGGGTGGGCTGTACGCGGCCGGCGAGTGCGCGTGCGTCTCCGTGCACGGCGCCAACCGGCTGGGCACGAACTCGCTGGTGGACATCCTCGTGTTCGGACGCCGAGCAGGCCGCCACATGGCTCGCTACATACAAGGCGCCGATCCCCCGGTCGTGCGCGAAGACCCCGTAGGTCGGGCGCAGGCGCAGATCGACGCGCTGCGGGCGCGGACCGACGGAGAGACGGCGGCACCGATCCGGGATGCGCTGCAGGCAGAGATGATGGAGAACGCTTCGGTGTTCCGCACCGCCTCCAGCCTACAACATGCGATGGACACCGTGCTCACGCTGCAGGAACGGTTCGGGCGGGTGCGGCTGGACGACCGCGGCCGGCGTTTCAACACCGACCTCGTCGAGGCCCTCGAGCTGGGGTTCCTCCTGGACCTGGCCGAAGCCACTGTGGCCAGTTGTCTGCACCGCACGGAGAGCCGGGGCGCGCACTACCGTGAGGACCATCCCAACCGCGACGACGAGAACTGGCTCAAGCACGTGCTCATCTACCGGCGCGAGCGTGGACAGCACGACTTCAGGTACAAACCGGTGACGATCACGAAATACCAGCCAAAGGAGAGGAAGTACTAGATCCCATGGAGACCATCGTCCGCATCAAGCGCTTCAATCCGGAAGCTGACGCCAAGCCCTACTGGGCCACCTATCGCGTCACCGCCGACCCTTTCGACCGGGTGCTGGACGTCCTGCACCGGATCAAGTGGTACCAGGACGGCTCGCTGGCGCTGCGGCGGTCGTGCGCGCACGGGATCTGCGGCTCCGACGCGATGCTGATCAACGGACGCAACCGCCTGGCCTGCAAGGTCCTGGTCCGTGACGTGGGGAACCGGATCACCGTCGAACCGATTCGCGGCCTGCCGGTCATCAAGGATCTAGTCGTGGACATGGAGCCGTTCTTCGCGAAGTACCGGCAGATCCGGCCGTGGCTGATCAACGACGAACCGCCGCCGCAGCGGGAGCGCCTGCAGTCGCCCGAAGAGCGCGCCCGCTACGACGACACCACGAAGTGCATCCTCTGCGCGGTCTGCACGACCGCCTGCCCGATCTACTGGGGGAGTGGGCAGTTCCTGGGACCCGCGGCGCTCGTGGCGGCCCACCGGTTCGTCTTCGACAGCCGCGATCGTGGGACGGACGAGCGGCTGGCGATCCTCGCCGAACGCAGCGGCGCATTCAGCTGCCGTACGGTCTTCAACTGCACCGAAGCCTGCCCGCAGGGGATCGAGATCACCAAGGCCATCCAGGAGATCAAGCAGGCGATCGTCCTCAGCCGCGCCTAGCACTGCTACCCAGTGCGGATTCCGTTTCCTCACGCAAAGTGAGAATGCCGGGGTCTTGCTCTCCCACCGGCGGGCCGGCCCTCTGCTGGGGTTGGGGCGACGGCTCAGTCAGCGCGCGGCGGCACGCCCGGCGGTCGTACCGATGGAAGAGGGGAGACTGACCGGATGCGGGGGAATCACGACCCGTAGCCCCACGACCGCCGGCGCGAGCAGGTAGGTCAGCGCCGCGCACACGACCACCAGGGCGCCGTTGATCGCAAGACTCGTAGGGACGCCCAGTGCGTCGGCGACGGATCCCGCCAGCAGGCTCCCCACCGGGCCGCTGCCGATCAGCGCCAGCGTGTACAGGCTCATCACCCGACCGCGATAACGGTCCTCCACCAGCGACTGAATGGTGGAATTCGTCGACGACATGAACGCCGTCAAGAAGAACCCGACGACCCCCAGTGCCAGGAGCGCGACCGGCAGTGCTCGGGTGAACGAAAAGGCAACGAGCATCCCTCCGGCCAGCGTGGCGCAGGTGACGACGAAGACTCCGGGCCGCCGCAATCCCTGGAGCGTGGCAACGGTGAGCGCACCCGCGGTCGCGCCGACACCCGTCGCCGTCAGCAGGTAACCATTTTCTACCGGACCCATACCCAGCACCCTCACCGTGAAGGCCGGCGCGAGCACCATCCAGGCGAACCCGAAGGTGCCCACCCCGGCGAGGAGGAGCAGGAGCGACCGCACCGCCGCGTGGGAACGCACGTACGCCAGCCCATCCCGGATCTGCGCGGTCATCGGCTCGGAGGGCGCGTCACCCGACGCCATCACCAACCGCATCCGCACCAGCGGCCAGATCACCGCCAGGTACGAGATCGCGTTGACCGCAAAGCACCAGCCCGGCCCCCCGATCTTGTAGACGATCCCGGCCAGCGCCGGGCCGAAGATGCGCGACCCGTTGAACACCGCGGCGTTGAGCGCGACGGCGTTCTGCAGATCCTCGCGGCCGACCAGCGTCGGAAGCATCGCCTGCCGTGCTGGCGCGTCGACCGCCATCGTGACCCCGTTGGCGAACGCCAGGACGAGGATGTGCCAGACCTGCACAACCCCCGTCAGCGTCAACGTCGCCAGGACCGCCGCCGACGTCATGAAGGCGATCTGCGTACCGACCAGCAGACGCCGGCGGTCGTAGCGGTCGGCGATGGCGCCTCCAAACAGCGAGAACAGCAGCGAGGGCAGCGTAAACGCGAACATCACCATCCCCGTCCGCAGCGCCGAGCCGGTCATCTCGTAGACGAGGAACGACTGCGCGGTACCCTGCATCCACGTGCCGACCAGCGACACGAGCATGCCGTACCAGAACCGGCGGTAATTGGCGTGGCGAAACGCGCGGAACGTGGTCATGGGTTAGCCGTCACGGCCGGCGGCGGGCGGCATATGGAGGCTACTCGCCGGTCTGCTGCTCCTCGGTCGCCAAGCGAAGGAAGCGCTCCAGATCCGGTCGCAGGATCCGGTACACCTTGCCGATCCGTGCGGCCGGGAGCAATCCTTCGCGGATGTACTTGTAGACCGTCACCTTGTGCAGTTGCAGGTAGCCGGCGGCCTGTTCGACCGTCAGCACCTCGGGCAGATCGTCAAGCGCCACAGCGTTCACGGTCGTCTCCTCAACTCGCAGGTGACGCGCCCGGCCGCAGGAACCGCGACAGGACGCCCAGCGCCTCCTGAAGCCCCTCCGGCCGCAACACGTAGAACTTCAGGTTCTGTCTCTCGACGATGCGGATGAGGTGCGCCGCCCGCAGCGCCGCCAGGTGATGGATGGCGGTGACGTGGCTCGTGCCCAGCGCCTCGGCCACCTGCTGCGTGTACATCTCCCTGTCCATGAGCATGCGGAGGATGCGCAGGCGCGTCTCGTCGCCCAATGCCTTGGCGACGCGCACCACGACCTCCGTCGGCTCCCCCACCGACTCGTCCTCCCCCAGCGGCACGACGTAGGTGCGCACCCCGACGTGGTCCGCGATCAGGTTGAACGGACGCACGAAGTACGAGGGGACGACGACGACCTCGGTCACCTGTGTCGGGTCCAGGACGTGCCCGCCGGTCGCTTCCTCGACGAACGCCTGCGGCGACAGATGCTGCGCCCGCCGGCGCTTGCGCTCGGCGTCGGCGCGCAGCAGCGGCAGCACCCGGGGCTCCTCGCCAGCGTAGACGCGCTCGTGGAAACGGGTCAGCAGACGCACGAGCCGGTCGCGCACCGCCTGCGGGTCCATCCGCGCAAGCTCCACCGCCGCCTCCGGCCGCAGTTCCTGCGGCAGCCCGGCGGCGAACCGGGCCAGCGCCGCTTCGCGCGCGACGCCGCGGGTGCGCAACGCCTCGCGCAGGTGCTGGCGCACCGGGCGGGCTGCCCGCGCGCTGGCCAGCAACGTCAACACCAGCTCGTCCGCGGGAACCTCGCGCACGTGGCCGACGAAGCCGGCGACGGTGTCGTCGACAGCGCGGCGGTCCAGCAGGGCCACCAGCGACAGCAACGTGCCGCGCTCACAACTTAACAGATCCAAGTCCCGCAGCGAACGCTGGCCCAGTCCGCGGCGGGCGCGCTCGACCCACGCGTCCGCCACGTCGAACGCCAGCCCCCGCCCGTGCCGGTGCACAACGAACAGCGCGGCCAGGAAGTCGTAAACCGCACAGGCCTCCACGCGGACGTGGAGGGCGCTGGGATGGGGTGAGAGCAGGATCGCCCGCGCCATGTAGTCTTTCGATTACCAGTACGTAAATACTAGTCTACATTGCGGCCACCGACAACCCCCGTGAGGTCCCTGCGGCCCACAGGACTCACTCCGCGGCCTCGGCCTGGGCGAGGGGGCGTTCGACGGCTGCGGCGTCCCCGCCGAGGTGGCGACCCCACCACGCCAGCAAGCGGCGCAGACGGTCGATCCGTGGCTTCGGACGGCCATTGCTCTGCATTGTGTGGGCCTCACCCGGATAGCGCACGAACTCGGCATCTCTGCCGAGCTTGCGCAACGCGATGAACCATTGTTCGGACTGCTCGATCGGGCAGCGGTGGTCTTCCTCGTTGCCGATGATCAGAACGGGTGTGGCGACGCGTTCGACATACTTGAGGGGCGAGAACTCCCACAGCCGCTGTGGATTCGTCCAGGGGCGGCCCCCCAGCTGCCGCTCGCCGAACAGGTAGCCGATGTCGCTCGTCCCGTAGAACGACAGCAGGTTGCAGATGCACACCTCGGTGACCGCCGCGCGGAAACGGTCGGTGTGGGAGATCACCCAGTTGGTCATGAAGCCGCCGTACGATCCGCCGGTCACGCCCATGCGTGCCGTATCGACGTACCCACGCTGGATCACCGCATCCACGCCCCGCATCAGGTCCTGGAAGTCGCGGCCGCCCCAATCCTCGATGACCGCGCGCGCAAATGCCTCGCCGTAGCCCTGGCTCCCACGCGGGTTCGTACGCAGCACTAGATACCCGGCGGCGGCGAGCAGGAAGGTGCCGTGGGAGAAGATGTTCCCGTACGCCGAGTGCGGACCGCCGTGGATCTGGAGGATCAGTGGGTACTTCCTGCCCTCCACGAAATCCGGCGGCTTGTACAGCCAGGCGTCGATCGGCCAGTCGTCGGCGCCCGCGTACTGGAACACCTCGACTTCACCGAGGTCGAGCTCCCCGGTCAGCGCCCCGTTGAAGTCGGTGAGCGGTCTGTCGGTGGTGGCTTCGTGCAGCCAGATCTCCTCGGGTGTCACCGCGTCCATGGCCTGGTAGACGACCCGCCCGAGCGGGCCGACGTCGAAGCAGGATACGGCCTCCACAGCGCGCGTCGTGACACGCTGGACGCGGCGGGTGGCGACGTCGACCGCGTAGAGGTGCGCGTTGCCGTGGTCACCGGCAACGAAGTATACGTGGGTTCCCTCCGGGTTCCAGCGGATCGGCAGCACCATGGGCGCGACGCGCACGTCGCTGCCCATGTACCCTCCGACGGACCGGTCCATGGCGTCGGTCAGGTCGACGGACTCCCCGCCCTCAAACGGCACGACCCACACGCGCACGTTTGTCGCGTGCCCGGAGCGGTCGTCGTGCCCCGCGTACGCGACCCAGCGGCCGTCGGGCGACGGGGTCGGTGCCTGGACGGGACCGCGGCTGCGGGTCAGGCACCGCAGGCGGCCGTCGCGGGGGCGCATCGCGTACACGTCGCGGACGTACGTGTCGTCCCACCGATCTTCGCGCGTACCGACGAACAGGATCTCCTCGCCGTCGACCGACCACACGGGGAACTGCACCGGGTAGGGGTCGTCGGTGATCCGCACCACTTCGCCGGTGACGACGTCGACCGTGTGGATCTGCGGCGGACGGTCCTCGTCGAACAAGCCCACGCCGTCGAACTTGTACGCCATGCGTGTGTAACGCCGTACGACGACCGGATCCGGCTTGGCCTGCTCCTCCTCGCGCTCGTCCGGGCGGCTGCGGGACAAAAAGCACAGGCGCCGCGAATCCGGTGCCCAAGACAGATCCTTGACGCCGTCGCGCAGGTGGGTGATCTGGCGTGCCTCCCCGCCGTCGGCGGGGATCAGCCAGATCTGGTCCTTGCCGGATCGGTTGGAGAGGAATGCCACCCACCGGCCGTCGGGCGACCAGCGGGGGGAGTGATCCCGCTTCGCACCGGCGGTGAACTGCTTGGCATCGCCACCGCTCAGCGAGACCATCCACAGCACGCTGGCAAACCCGTTGGACTCCAGGTCCAGGCGGTGCAGGCCGAAGACGGCACGCGTGCCGTCCGGGCTGATCTGCGGATCGGACGGCATCGCGAACCTCAACAGATCGTCGACCTGAATCCGTCGTTTGCCCATCGCACCCTCCGTCTTCCCCATCGACGATCGACGCCGATCCCGCCCGCTACCCTCTCCCCCGTTCCCACTCGATGTCGGCGACGCCCTCGCGGCGGTTGAGCCAGCGGGCCATCACGAACAGCAAGTCTCCCAAACGGTTCAGGTACCGTAGGATTTCGGGATCGACGGTTTCCGTGGATGCGAGCGCCACCACGCGCCGCTCGGCCCGCCGGCACACGGATCGGGCCACGTGCGCCCACGCGGCCGCCTCGACACCGCCCGGGAGGACGAAGGCCCGCAGCGCAGGCAGGTCTGCGTCTAGCCGGTCGATCCAATCCTCCAGTTCTTCTACGCGGGCAGCCGAGACGGCCGGCAGGTGCGACGCCAGCTTCGGATCGTCTGGCCTGGGCGTCGCCAGCTGCGCCCCCACGTCGAACAGCGTGTTCTGGATCCGCGCCACCAGACGTTCCAGATCGTCCGATGCGAGTCGGCTCCGCAGCACACCGAGCACGCTGTTGAGTTCATCGACCGCGCCGTACGCCTCCACGCGCGGGTGCGTCTTAAAGACCCGCTCGCCTCCGAACAGACTGGTCTGGCCGGCATCTCCGGTCTTCGTGTAGATCTTCATGGGTGCTCGGGGTCGGGGGCGACGGTCGCCTGCAGGTTTTCGGCCGCGGCCGCAACGGGCTCCCGGGCTGCGGCATGCGGGCTCGCGACTTCAGTGAGGTGCTCGACGAACCAGCGGACGATCCACTGGAGCCGCTGGATGCGGTGCTCGGGCTGCCCCGCCCTGGACAGGTCGTGTGACTCGTTGGGGAAACGCAAGAACACGGTCTTCACCCCGCGCTTGGTCAGCGCCGCGAACAGCTGCTCCGCCTCCCCAATCGGGCAGCGCAGGTCGTTTTCGCTGTGGATGATCAGCATCGGCGTGCGCACGTTGTTCACGTACGTGATGGGTGAGCGCTCCAGGTAGAACTCAGGGTGGTCCCACGGCTCACCAGGGAATTCCCAGAAGCCCTTCATGAAGGCGAGGTCGCTCGTCCCCCACTGGCTGTAGCAGTTGGCGATCGACCGCATCGTGACGGCGGCGCGGAAGCGGTCCGTGTGGCCCACAATCCAGTTGGTCATGTAGCCGCCGTAGGATCCCCCCGCCACGCCCATGCGTTCGCGATCCAGCCACGGCCAGCGATCCAGAGCCTGGTCGAGGGCCATCATCAGGTCCCGGTAGTCGTTGCCGCCCCAGTCGTTGCGCGTCGCAGCGTTGAACGTCTGGCCGTATCCTTGGCTGCCGCGAGGGTTCGTGTACAGCACCGCCATGCCCGACGCCGCCAGGACCTGGAACTCGTGGAAGAACGACCAGCCGTATGCGGCGTGCGGGCCGCCGTGGACCTGCAACACCACCGGGTAGCGCCGACCTTCCTGGAAGTCGACCGGACGCAGCAGCCACCCTTCGATCTTCCACCCGTCCACCCCCTCGAACCACGCCGGCTCGGGCTCGCTGAGGCGCACATGGCCCAGCGTCTCCCGGTTCACGTCGGTCAGCCGCCGCTCGCGCACGCCCTCACCGAACTCGATCAGGTACACGTCCCCGGGGACGGTCGGCGTCGAGACCCCGACCGCGGCGCGTCCGGCGGCGGCGTCGAACGAGTAGCCGTAGATCACGCGACGACCCTGCGTCAGGGCGCGGACCTGCCCCTCGGTGCTGACCGCATACAGTTGCGTGGTACCCCCATCGCCGCCCAAGAACAGGATCTCGCGGCCGTCCGGTCGCCAGATAGGCCCGCCGGCAACGGGGTGCGCCCGCATGTCATCGAGCACGTGGTTGCCCACCGCCCGGTCCCACCCGTCCGTCAGGTTTCGCACCCCGCTGCCGTCGGACGCCGCGATCCACACGCCGGTGAGCGTCGCGGTCATGAACCGGTTGTCGTGCCCGAAGTAGGCGATCCACTGCCCGTCTGGCGACCACGCGAGATTGCCAGCCGGTCCCAGCGAACGCGTGACCTTACGTGGCTCACCGCCCCCGGCCGGGATCACCCACACGTCGGTGACGTTCGTGAAGTCGGCGTCCGGCTGCGGATTGGCTACGTAGGCGACGTGCCGGCTGTCGGGCGCCCACGCCGGGCCCACGTGGTCGAACTCCCCGAAGGTGACCTGTCGCGGTTCGCCACCTTCGGCGTCCACCACGAAGATCTGTTTCCACTTGCCGTCCCAAAAACCCTCACTGTCGAGCTTGTAGCGGATGCGCGTGTAGACGCGTAGACGGTTTTGCTTCTTGCGCTTGGCCTTCTCCCGGTCGGGCTCGTCGTCGAGGGGATCCGGGCCCACCTTGCTGACGAACGCGATGCTGCGTCCGTCCGGTGACCACCGGTGTTCGGAAGCTCCTCCTTTCAGCTTCGTCACCTGTCGCGCCTCGCCCCCGTCCGCCGGGATCACCCACAGGTGCTTGTCTCCGCCCCGGTCGGAGAGGAACGCGATCCGGCGTCCGTCGGGCGACCAGCGCGGCTGGGAATCCCGATGAGGGCCGAACGTGAACTGCCGAGGTTCTCCCCCGGCCGCCGCCACGATCCAGAGGTGAGAGCGATACACATCCTCGTCCTTGCCCGCATCGCGCTCGATGACCGTCTGCACGTAGCAGACACGGCTGCCGTCGGGGCTGATCTGAACGTCGGAGACGAACCTGAGTCTCAGCAAATCCTCGATGGTGATCGGTCGCATTCGCAACAACCTCCATGATGTGCGCAGCGAACCTCCGTCCGCCAGACGGCTTACAGATTCAAGATCGGAATGTAGCCGTGCTCCATCAGCAGGCGTGTCCCCTCGCGCGCCGAGCGGATCATCTCTCGCGCGCTTGCCTCCAGTTGTTCGCGCGGAGGGCGCAGCCGCGCCACGCCCTGTGCGATCGCCCGCTCGCCCACCGCAGCGGCAACGAGCGGATAGACCTCCCACTCGACCATCGACGGGACGATGTAGTCCTCGTGCAGCCCCCGCTCCTGGGCATAGCCGGCGAGCGCCTGCGCCGCGGCGACGCACATCTCGTCCGTGATCGTGCGCGCGCGAACGTCCAGCGCCCCGCGAAAGATGGCGGGAAACCCCAGAGAGTTGTTGATCTGATTGGGGAAGTCGCTGCGTCCGGTGGCGACGATCCGTGCGCCCGCTTCCTTTGCGTCCCAGGGCCAGATCTCCGGCACGGGGTTCGCGCACGCGAACACCACCGGATCAGGCGCCATCTCTCGTACCCACTCTGGCTTGATGACGTCAGGTCCCGGCGTACTGAGCGCGATCAGGACGTCAGCCCCCCGCATCGCCTCGGCGGGACCACCGCTCAGGTTTTCAGCATTGGTGACCAAGCAGAGGGTCCACTTCTGGCGGTGCGTATCGCGCAACTCTGTACGGCGCCGGTTGAGGATGCCGCGGCTGTCGGTCATGACGATGTTGCCCGGATCGGCTCCCGCGGCGATCAGGATGCGGGCGATCGCGATGTTCGACGCACCGGCGCCGACCATCGCGATCCGCACGTCGGCCAGGGGCTTGCCGACGATCCGCAGGGCATTCAGTAGGCCCGCCAGCGTCACCGTTGCGGTCCCCTGCTGGTCGTCGTGGAAGACCGGGATCGTCATTTCCTCCCGCAGGCGATCGAGGATGTGAAAGCAGGCCGGCTGCTCGATGTCCTCGAGGTTGATCCCTCCGAACGCCGGCTGCAGGTGGCGGGTGGTCCGGATCATCTCCTCCGGATCGCGCGCATCCAGGCAGATCGGCACCGCGTCAACACCCCCCAGGTACTTGAACAGCAGCGCCTTGCCCTCCATCACGGGCAGCGCGGCCTCCGGCCCGATGTTGCCCAACCCGAGCACGCGCGTACCGTTGGTCACGATCGCGACCGTGTTCCACTTGTTCGTCTGCTCGTACACTTCCAGCGGGTCGCGGACGATCGCCCGGCAGGCTTCGGCCACGCCGGGTGTGTACCAGATCGCGAAGTCCTCGACGCCGCGGATCGCGCACTTGGGCTGGATCTGGATCTTGCCGCGGTAGAAGCGGTGCATCTGCTCTGCGACCTTGGCGGCCGCAAACGCTTTCGCCACCAGTTCCTCGCGCTTCTCGACGGTCATGCCCCCTCACCCCCGCCCCGCTGCCGACCTCAGGCTCCGGCCCGAGAGAAGGGGCGATTCTGCGCTACCGCCCCTCCGCCAGCCTCTCCCACAGCGGCCGCGGCAGTTCCCTGTCGCGCATCTTCTGCTGCACCGACTCGATCGGGTAGGGCAATCGCCGGAGCTCCACGACCCGGGCGTCCGAATCGAACAGGCAGTAGGCGGCGCGCGGATCGCCGTCCCGGGGCTGGCCGACGCTGCCGACGTTGATCAGATGGCGCTGCCCACCGCGAAGCGCCGCACGCTCGCCCGGCGCGAGGGCGCGCATGCGGGTACGCTCGCCGTCGTGCACGAACCACACGGGATAGTGTGTGTGGCCGAAAAAACAGATTTCGAAATCCGCGGCCCGAAAATTGTCGTCTGCAGTCTCCAGATCCATGATGTACTCTTCGACGGGATCCCGCGGGCTCCCGTGCACGAGCAGCAGCCCTCCGTACTCCCGCGTGGCGGGCAGCGACTCCAGGTAGTGGCGGATCGACTCTTCCAGCTGCAGCTTGGTCCACTCCACCGCCAGACGCGCAAACAGGTTGAAGCGGCCGGCGTCCAGTCGGTCGAGGGCAGCCAGGTCGTGGTTGCCCACCAGCGCCACGGTCGCGACGGAGCGCAACCGCTCGGTGCACTCGTTCGGCTCCGGTCCGTACCCGACGAAATCACCCAGGCAGATCACCTGCTCCGCCCCGCTGCCGGCCACATCGGCGAGGACGACCTCGAGCGCGTCGAGGTTGGCGTGCACGTCGGACAGGATCGCGTACAGCATCCCCGCATGTCTCAGCATAGCGCAAGCATCCACCGCGGGTCCGCGTGGTATCGAAGTTCGAAGTGGCGAGCCAGCGGTCAGGGTCGAGCGCGGGGCCTACGATTCGGCCCCCGTTGCGCCTCGCCGGCGCTCCAGCACGTCCAGCACATCGGACAGCGCCACGTCATGCCGGGCGAGCAGCACCAGCAGATGGTACAGGAGGTCGGCCGCCTCCTCCGCCAGGCGACGAGGCCCTTCCTCGCGCGCGGCACGCACGACCTCGGCGGCTTCCTCGTAGATCTTCGCGTGTAGGCGCGACGGGACGTCGGACAGCAGCGCGGCGGTATACGAGCCTTCCACGGGGTGTGCGCGCCGCGAGGCGACGAGCGCCGCCAGATCCGCCAGCACCGCCGCGGGCGCAACGCCCCGCGCGCCGGACAAGTCTCGATGGAAACAGGATCGTTCTCCCGTGTGGCACGCCGGGCCGGAGGGATCGACGACGTACAGCACCGCATCGCCGTCGCAGTCGGTCAAGATCCGGTGCACGCGCAGGACGTGGCCGCTCGTCTCGCCCTTCTGCCAGGGGCGTCCGCGCGAGCGGCTCCAGAAGTGGGCGAGACCCGTCCGTTCCGTTCGGGCGATCGCCGCGGCGTCGGCGTAGGCGAGCATCAGGACGGCGCCCGTGCAGCGGTCCTGGACCACGACGGGCACCAACCCCAGGTCGTCGAAAGCGACGGGGCCACGACCCTGTGGGATCTCCACCCGCGGATCCTCCCGGTCGGTCATCGAGGGAACATCCGCACGCTGGGCGTCACCGTCCCATCGCTTGTGTCCGGCCGCCGGCACCGCCCAACGCCGGGCGCACCGGCACGCCGGCGGCCCGCAACGCATCCTTCAGATCGCCGATGCGCAGACGGCCGAAGTGGAAGACCGATGCGGCCAGCGCCGCGTCCGCGCCGCCCTCGGCGAGGACTTCCGCGAAGTGCGAGACGTCTCCCGCCCCACCCGATGCGATCACCGGGATGCCGACGGCGTCGGTCACCGCGCGCGTCAGCGCGACGTCGAATCCCTCGGTCGTTCCGTCGCGGTCCATGCTGGTCAGCAGGATCTCGCCGGCGCCCAGGTCGGCCACCCTCCGGGCCCACGCCACGGCGTCCAGGCCCGTGGGCTTCTGCCCCCCGTGGGTGCAGACCTCCCAGCCTCCGCGCCGCCGCCGCGCGTCGATCGCGACGACGACGCACTGCGATCCGAACATCTCCGCCGCCTCACACACCAGCTCGGGCCGATGCACCGCCGCGGTGTTGACCGCGACCTTGTCCGCCCCGGCCCGCAGCAAGCGCCGCACGTCTTCGACCGAACCGACGCCCCCGCCCACGGTCAGGGGGATGAACACCTCCGACGCCGTCCGCCGGACGACGTCCTCGAGCGTCGGGCGACCCGACGATGAAGCGGTGATGTCCAAGAACACGATTTCGTCCGCGCCTTCCCGCTCGTACAGAAAAGCGAGCTCGACCGGGTCGCCTGCGTCGCGCAGCCGGACGAAGTGCACGCCCTTGACCACGCGGGCCCGTCCACCCACCGGCGAGACATCCAGGCAGGCGATGATGCGCCGGGCGAGCGCGGAGCCGCACTCCTCGGACCGTGCGCCTTGCACCGCGTCGACGGCCTCCCGGAGGTCGATGGTCCCCTCGTACAGGGCCCGGCCGACGATCGCGCCCTCCACTCCGATCTCCCGCAGGGCCCGCAGGTCGTCGACGTCGCGGACGCCCCCCGACGCGACGACTGGCACGCCCAGGGGCACCAGGCGTCGGTACAGCTCCAGGTTCGGACCGGCCATCGTCCCGTCCGCCACCACGTCGGTGACGACCAACCTGCGCGCGCCCGCCGCCAGCACACGCCTGGCCGCCTCTTCGAGGTGCACACTCGCACTCTCGGTCCAGCCGCGAATGCGGACGATCCCGTCCTCCACGTCCAGGCCGACCGCGACGCGCTCGCCGAACCGGTCGCACACCGACGCCAGCGTCGCGGGATCGGTCAGCGCCGACGTGCCGATCACGACCCTCGCCGCTCCCGCATCGAGCGCACGCCCGACCGATTCGACCGACCGGAGGCCGCCCCCGAATTGCACGGGGACACCGACTGACTTCGCGATCGCGGCCAGCACCCCCAACTGCCTTGGGGCGCCCACGCGCGCGCCGTCCAGATCCACGACGTGCAGCCACCGCGCACCCCGTGCCGTCCACCGTCGCGCGGCCCGTACCGGATCAGAGTCGTAGACCGTGGCCTGCGCGAAATCGCCCCGGCGCAGCCGGACGACCCGCCCGCCGAGGACGTCGACGGCGGGCAGGACCGTCATGACCGCCCGACCGCGCCGGCCAGGCCCCGCAGCAGGCGCAGGCCCACCTCGCCGCTCTTTTCGGGGTGGAACTGAAAACCCAACACCCTCCCTGCCGCGACGATGGCCGGAACGCGGACCCCGTACGGGGTCCAGGCGACCGTGTCCTCCTCGCGGGCTCGGGCGTAGAAGGAGTGCACGAAGTACACGTACTCCCCGGACCTCACGCCCAGAGGGAACGGGCAACCGCGGGCGACCGTCAGCGTGTTCCAGCCCATGTGTGGCACCTTCATCCCGTCGGGCAGCCGCACGACCCGGCCCGCCAGCAGTCCGAGTCCCTCGTGGGTTCCGTCCTCCTCACTCTCCTCGAACAGCATCTGCATCCCCAGGCACAGCCCGACGAGCCATCGCCCCTCGCGCAGCGCGGCGCGGATCGCCTCGAAGAACCCCTCCTCGCGCAGGCGACGCGACGCCGGACCGAACGCACCCACCCCCGGCAGCACGACCACGTCGGCGCCGTCCAACGCCTCCGGCCGCACCGCCCGCCAGGCGGCGAACCCCACTCGGGCGAGAGCACGCTCCACGCTGTGCAGATTGCCGGCGCCGTAGTCCACGACGGCGGCCCGGCACGCTGTGTCCTTCACAGCACACCCTTCGTGGACGGCACGCCCTGCCGCTCGACCGCGACCGCGCGGCGCAGAACCACACCCAACCCCTTGAAGACGGCCTCGACGATGTGGTGGCTGTTGTGGCCGTCAACGAGTCTGACGTGGGCGGTGAGGCGTCCGTGCGTGACGAACGCCCGCAGGAACTCCTCGACGAGTTCCGTCGGAAACGCACCGACCACCGGCAGAGAGAACCGCAGGTCGCACGCCAGAAACGGCCGGCCGCCTGCGTCCACCGCGCAGAGCACGAGCGCGTCGTCCATCGCGGCGTGGAGGCTGGCGAACCGGGCGATCCCGCTGCGGTCGGACAGCGCCTCAGAGAGGGCCTGGCCCAGCGTGATGCCCACGTCCTCGACGGTGTGGTGGGCGTCCACCTCGAGATCGCCCTCCGCCACAACGGTCAGGTCGAACCCGCCGTGGCAGGCGAGCTGCGCCAGCACGTGGTCGAAGAAGCCGATGCCGGTCCGCACATCGTGCCGGCCGGTGCCGTCCAGGTTCAGCGACACCCGGACCGAGGTCTCGGCCGTGGTGCGCGCGACCGTCGCAGACCTCATACAGACCTCCCGCCGGACGCCCGCACCCGGGGCAGGGCCTGACGCAGCGCCTGCAAGAACGCGTCGTTGTCGGGAGGCGTCCCCACAGTCACACGCAGGCAGCCGTCGAGCATGGGGAAGTGCGAGACGTCCCGCACGAGCACGCCGCGCCGCGCCAGGCCGTCGAACGTCGCAGCCGCGTCGGGCGTGCGGAACAGGATGAAGTTCGCCTCGCTCGCGAACGCTTCGACCCCGAGCGCGCGCAGGGCCTCCAGGACGCGTTCGCGCTCCCGCACGACCTGCGATGCGCGCTCGCGCACCAGATCCGGCCGGCGCACCATCGCCTCCGCCGCGGCCTGGGCGAAGACGTCCAGGTTGTACGGTGGCAGGGTTTTGTCCAACGCCGCGATCACGTCCCTCGACGCGGTGACCCAGCCGACTCGCACGCCGGCAAGACCGAACGCCTTGGACGCCGTTCGCACGACCGCCACGTTCGCCCGCTCGGGCAGCAGCCGCAGCGCCGTCCCTTCCGAGAAACCCCAGTATGCCTCGTCGACGACCACCAGGCCACGAAAGCCCGCCACGATGCGCTCCACGTCGTCGGGGGGTACGGCGCGGCCCGTCGGGTTGTTCGGGGAGGCGAAGAAGATCATCGATGCGCAGGAGGCGGCCGCGGCGGAAAGGAGCGCGTCCGGATCCATGCTGAGGTCTTCGCGCAGCCGAACGGCCACCGCGTGGGCGCCCGCGGTCACGGCCAGGGGTCTGGCCATCGAGTAGCCCGGCTCCGGCAGAACGACCGTGCCGCCGGCGGCGAAGGCAGAGATCAGCGCGAGGATCGCCTCGTTGGAGCCGTTGGTGAGGATCACCTTCTCAGGCTTTACACCCTGTAACCGGGCGATCGCTTCCCGCAGTCGCCCGGCGCGCATCGGCGGATAGCGGTTCCAGGGCACCGACCGCAACGTTCCGAGCACCTCTTCCTTGACCTCGGGCGGAAGGTCGTAGGGGGATTCGTTCTGGTTCAACTTGATCGGGGCGGGCACCACCGTCAGCCGGTAACCCGGCAGCGCGTCGACCTCCGGTCTGGGTCGGACCCGCATGGCCCCCTACCCTCCGGGCCCCGAGGGCCCAACGGGTCGACCGGTCACCGCCATCACGTGCGCGGGGAAACCCTCATACGCACCCAGCGCCTGCACGACGCCTCGCACCTTCTCCAGGCCACGCGGATCCAGATGTCCCACAGACGTGGTCTTGAGGAAGCTGAGGACCGTAATGCCACCCTCGCGGCGTGCCGCCCCGCCCGTGGGCAGCGCCGCCGGTATGCCGATCGCGTAGTTCGCCGCCGAAAACGGCGTGTGTGGTCCGATGAGAATCTCCCCCGCGTGGCGGATGCGCCACGCCGTCTCCCACGCCTCGGCGGCGTGGATGAGGAGGTGTTCGGGGGCGTAGGCGTCCACGAACGACACCGCTTCCTCCCAGCTATCGACCACGAGGGCCCCGCCCAGATCGGACAGCGCATCGCGCGCGTAGGTACGCCGCGGCTCGGGGATTCGGTCCAGCAGGTCCCTCACACGTGCGACCGCCTCCTCGGCCAGCGCGGCGCTGGGGGTGACGAGCCAACAGGCCGAGTCACTGCCGTGCTCGGCTTCGTTCACCAAGTCGAGCGCCACGAGGTCCACCGGAGCCCGGCCGTCGGCCAGCACCACGGATTCCGTGGGTCCCATCAGTCCCAGCGCGCGCACGCCCAACGACGAGATGGTCAGTTGCATCGCTACGACGTGAGGACTGCCCGGACCCACGACCGCCTCCACCCGCGGGAAGGTCGCCGTCCCCACGCTGAGCGCGGCAATGCCCGCGGGGCCGTTGGCGCAGAACACGCGCTCGATCCCCAGCAAGTCCGCCGCGAGGAGCACCGCGGGATCCACCGAACCGTCTGGCCCTGGCGGGACGACGAGGGCGATGTCCGGAACGCCGGCCACCACGGCCGGCGTGAGCATCGTCGCAACCGTCGAGGGGAACCTCCCCTTGCCGGAGGGGACGTACGCGCCGACCGATGCGATCGACGTGTGGCGCACGCCGACGGTGATGCCGGGCTCGATCTCCTCGACGACCGTCTCCGGCGGCCGCAGCCACTCGGAGAACCGCCGGCTGCGTTCGATCGCCGCCTCCAGAGCAGCCCGCACCGCATCGTCCACCCGCCGGTGCGCGGAACGGATCTGCTGCCGGGAGACGGCGAGTTCATCGGGCCGAAGCCGCACCCCATCGAATCGGGCCGTGGCGTCCACAACGGCCTGGTCGCCCCGCGCGCGCACGTCGTCGAGCAGCCGGCGAACTGCGTCCTGCGTCTGGGGGTCGAAGATCCGATCCCGGGAACGCGCCAGCAACCGGCGCAGGTCGCCCGGCGGGACGTCACGGAGGCGCACGACCCTCACGCCGATCCCTCCCCCTGCGAGGCCGAGGCGATGGCCGCACCGCCGCTGCGACCCCTCAAACGGTCCAACAGGGTCTGCACTGCGTCGGACCGGGCGCGCAGGCTCACGGGGTTCACGACCAGGCGCGCGGTGGAGACGAACGCCTGCGCCACCTCCACCAGGTCGTTGGCACGCAACGTAGCGCCGGTCATCACCACGTCGAGGATGCCGTCGCTGAGCCCCACGCGCGGGGCGAGTTCGACCGACCCGTACATCTCGACGATCTCGACCGGGCGCCCGCGCTCCCGGAAGAAGCCCTCGGCGACCCGCGGGTACTTCGTGGCGATGCGCAGCGGCCGGCGCGCGTCGTCCCAGAGCGCGGTTCGCCCGCGCGGGACGGCCACCACGCCCCGGCACCGCCCGAAGCCCAGGTCGAGCAACTCGTAGACGTGGTGCGACTGCTCGAGGAGCACGTCCTTGCCGACAATCCCGCAGTCGGCCGCACCGCGTTCCACGTACGTCAGCAGATCGACCGGTTTCGCCACCAGCACCGTCAACTCACCCCACGGCAGCAACAGGCTGCGGTCGTCGGGATCGGCCGCACCCGCGTAGCCTGCGGATCGGAGGGCGCGCAGCGCGTCTGCGCGCAGGCGCCCGGCGGGGACCGCCACCGTCAGCTTCTTCACCGGGCACCGTCCAACAGGCCGCGGATCTGCTGCCAGTGGGCCCCCGGCACCTCGCGTTGGGTACCGTCCGGATCGGAAAGACGGACGCCCGCCGTCGTGAACGCCAGGGTCGGCGCGCCTCCCAGCGGCTCCGCCGGGTGCGGATCCACCGTCACCGCCCACCCGGCATCGCGCGCACGCCGCGCCACGTCCAGCGCTGCGGCGCGCGCCTGCGGCTCGTAGACGATCTGCAGCGCAGGTCGCCGCTCGGCCAACGCGTCAGCAGCCGGCAGAACGCGCTCGAGTTCGATCGCGAACCCCATGGCCGGGCGGTCGGCCCCAAAGCGCCCCAGCAGTTCGTCGTAGCGGCCCCCGCCCAGCAGCGGCAACCCAAGCCCCCGGGTGTATCCCTCGAACACGACGCCCGTGTAGTAGTCGAAGTCGCGGATCAAGCCCAGGTCCATCTCCACCGCATCCCCCACTCCGAAGGCCGGCAGGGTCGCCAGCACCGCATCGACTTCCGCCACAGCCTCGGCCCCGACCCCGACGTCACGCACGGCCGCAGAGGCGTCCCCGCCCCGCAACTCGGGCAGCGAAAAGATGACATCGCGAACCCGGGCGGGGCTGCCCGCCAGCAGCCCGCGCAGCGTCACGAAGTCGCGGCGGTACAGCAGCACCTGCGCCGTGTGCCGGTCCCCGGCGTCCAGACCGGCCGCCTCCAACAACGCGCGCAACAACCCCACGTGCCCGACGCCGATGCGGAAGTCACGCACGCCGGCCTCCCGCAGCGCGTGCGCGGCCAGCGCGATCACCTCCCCGTCGGCCTCGCACCCCCGATCCCCGATCCGCTCCACCCCTGCCTGACGGAACTCCCGGGCCGCGCCCCGCGCCCGTCGGCCTCGAAACACCTCGGCGAAGTAGCACAGCCGCACCGTCCGCCCCGTCAGGTGGCCCGCGGCCAGGCGCGCCATCGGCACGGTCATCTCCGGGCGCAGCACCAAAAGTTCACCGGTGCGGTCCACGACGACGAACCAGTCTTGCGGCGTCTGGCCGATCCCGCGCGCGACGCTGTCCAGACATTCCAGCACCGGCGTAGCCACCTCGCAGTATCCCCATGCGCCGAACAGCGCACGAAGCCGCGCCTCCAGTGCCCGCACCCGCCCCCACTCGTCGGGGAGCCAGTCGCGCAGGCCGTCGGGGATCCGATGCCCTCGGAAGGGAGCCGTGCGGCTCGGCATCGCAGTGATTTAGTCCTTTATCGCGCTAAAGAATGGAAGTAGCGCTCACGATACCACGAGGAGCGGGCCGGTGTCAACTTCGGGGGCGGGGTTTTCGAGCGCCCATCCGGCGCAGCACGAGCCGGTATCCGTCCGCGCCGTACTCCAAAAACCGCTTCACGCGGCTGACGGTGGCCGAGCTCGCGCCTGTCTTGCGCACGACCTCTTCGTAGGTCGCCCCCTCGTGCAGCAGTCGGGCCACGTGAAACCGCTGGGCCAACGCGTGCAGCTCGTGGACGGTGCAGAGGTCTTCGAAGAAGCGGTAGCATTCCTCGAGGGAACGCAGCTGTAAGATGGCCTCGAACAGCCGGTCGGTGTTGCGGTCGCGCAGCTTCGGATTTACCGGCATGGGCGTTTCGCTCCTCGACCGCTACGGTCCGTCCGATCCGGGGGGCACTGCCCGGGTCCTCCCGCCGCCCCACACGACCAGCCACGCGAACAGCACGCCGCTCACGAGGGCGGTGGCGGCGACGGTCATCCAGGGGCGCCACAGCAGCACCCGAAGACCGGGATCCAACAGCAGCTGAGCCGCCACCGCCAGCACGACGCCGCCAGCCAGCTGCCCGCGCACCGCCAGCCCGGCACCCAGCCCCGTGGTCGCCGACCCGGCCAGCACGCGGGCCAACGAAGCCACGAGTGCGGCAACCAGCGACTGCCCGCCGGGCAGGGCCAGGCGCGAGATCTGGAACGCCGACGACAGGATCAGCGACTCGTACCAGACTGCGAAACCCGCTCCGACGGCCGCCCCGGTCCCGGAGGCTTCCCCGACCGGCGATCGGTACGCCGAGTGCAGGACCAGGGCGGCCGTCAACTTGAACAGCTCGGCCAAGACGACGTTGACGGCCACGAACAGCCAGCTCGGGAACGTCCCGTCGGCCTGCCAGCCGCCCAACATCGAGACCAGCGCAACCAGAGGACGGCTGACGAACTGCACGACGAAGAACACCCCACCGCCGACGGCGAACGCCACCCACACGCGCCCGTCGGCAACCCGTCGCAGGTTCGCGGCCGCGTTGGCTCCCGCCCCGAAGACCAGCGAGAGGATCAGCGGCAGGCCCATCTACGCCCATCCCTGCGGCCCGGCACCGACGTGCGACACCGCTCGCGCTGCGGCGCGCACGCCGGCGGCAGCCGCTTCCGGAACGGAGGCGCCGCGTTTCCACACCGCCAGAAAGCCGGCGGCGAACGCATCCCCCGCACCGGTCGTGTCCACGGCGGTGTGGCCCGGCGGCACGATGCTAAGCCGCTGCGCGCCACGGGCCAGCAGGCATCCAGCAGAGCCTCGCTTGATGCACACGATCGAACTCCTCGCGCTCAGCCGATCGATCGCCTCCTCGACACTCTTCGCTGCCGCCAGCGCAACTGCCTCCGCCTCGTTGGGCAAAAGCACATCGACGCCATCGCACGCCGCCAGGATTGCAGCGGCGCCGACGTGCTGGACGAGGCGCCGATGCGGCCCCGGGTCGAACGACAGCGTGCAACCGCGGCGGACCGCAATGGCCTTCGCGGCGAGAATGCGCTCACGTGTCTGGGATGCCAGCAACGAATATCCGGTGAAGTGGAAGTGCGTCACGTCCGACCACGTGTCCTCGTCGAGCAGCCGCGGGGGGAGGTAGCGGTTGGCGGTGCGGTCGGTCACCATCGTGCGCTCCCCGGACGGGTCCACCCAGACCGCGACGACGCCGGTGGGCTCACCGGCGACAGCGTCCACGCGGACGTCCACACCCGACGACCGCATCGCCTCGGTCAGCCACCGACCCGCGAAGTCGTCGCCGACGGATCCGACGAACCGGGCCGGAAAACCCAGATGGGCGGCCCAACGGGCGACGTTCGCGGCCGATCCGCCGGGGGCGAGGACGATCTGTCCGTCGCCTTCGGAGCCGGGATGCGGCCCGGTGTCCGACCGGACCAGGACGTCGAGGACCAGGTCGCCCGCGGTCAGCAGCACGGGCTAATCCCGTGTCGTGTCGGACGGTGCATCGGGAACCGGCACCGGCTCGGCCGAGCCTTGTGGTGTGCGATCGGGTGTTTCCGCCTCGGCCGGGGGCTGCGGAGGAGACTCTGACTCGCCCATCTCCGGCACCTGCTGCGGCCGCTCGACCGTCACCGGCGGCGCGCCGAGGGCCGAAAAGAGCATCTCTCGCGCGCGCTCGCCGTCGGCGTCGCAGACCCGTTGGACGTTGGCCGGGCGGTGGGACAGGCCCACCGCGTCGAAGACGACCTGTCCGCGGGTGATCTCCCCACGCGTCTCGACGTCCGCGCGGACGCGCACCGACTCCCGGACCACACCGGGGTCGAGGGCCACGGCCATCGTGAGGACCGCTCCCAGCGCCGACCCACGCATCCGCAGGGTGCGCCGGCAGTACTCGGCGAACGTCCGCGTCGATTCCATAAACAGCCGGCACTCCCGCGTGGTTCCCTGGCGGATCCGGTGGATGTCGCCCTCGCGCATCGTCATGTGCTGGCGCGCCTGGTCCCAGCCCACCAGCGTGATCGGCAGCCCGCTATCGAGCACCAAAGACGCCGCTTCTGGATCGGTGTGGAAGTTGAACTCCGCCGACGCCGTGACGTTCCCCCCATCGGACGAGCCACCGTAGACGTAGACCCGACCGGGCATCTCGGCGAGCTTGGGCGACTGGATCAGGGCCGCCGCCAGGTTCGTCGGCGGCCCCAGGCACACGATGTCCAACTCCTTGCGGTAGTGGCGACACAAAGACAGGATCGCATCCACCGCGTGCGCCGATTCGGGCCGCTGCTTGGCCCGCGGGTGGTTGTGGGCACCCATCCCGCTGCGGCCGTGCAGCGGCTCGAACGGTGTGTGGGGTCGCAGCAACGGGCGCTCGCAGCCGAGGTAGACCGGCACGCGGCTCGCACCCGCCACCTCCAGACCGTACAGGAGGTTCTCCGCAGCCTGCCCGACCCGCACGCAGCCGGCGATCGCCGTGACCGCGACGATCTCCACCTCCGAAGACCTGGCCGCCATCAGCAGCGCCAGGACGTCGTCCGAACTACCGCCGCTGTCGATGAGAAGGCGTCGCATGGCAATCCTCCGAGGGCAGCACGTGTGCGCCGAAGACCGCCCGTTCGCCACGTGCCGTCAGTGCCCGACCAGTGCCCTCGCGATCCGCGCCGCCAGGCGCGCGTTGGCGACGGCGAGGTGCCGGTTGGCTTCGACCGCTGCACCGCCGGTCGCCTCGGCCAGGCGTCGCAGGAGCACGGGCGTGACCTCCTTGCCCCGCACGCCCTCCGCCGCGCGCAGTGCATCCGCGAGGGCTGCGTCGTGCACCTCGGGATCGAGCGCGGCGCCCGGCGGAGGGGGCTGTGCGACGACCACCGCGGACGCCAGGCCGAGCGCGTCGCGGGCACGCACGATCGCAGCCACTTCCGCTTCGCTTTCCACGCGCGGAACCGGCAGCCCGCTGTCGGCCACGTAGAACGCTGGGAACCGGTCCACTCGGAAGCCCAGCACCGTGACCTGCAGCGTCTCCAGCGCCTCGAGCGTGGCTGGCAGATCCAGTACCGACTTCGCGCCGGAGCAGACGACCACGACCGGCGTCCTGCTCAGGACGGTGAGGTCGCCGGACACGTCCCAGGTACGGCTCGCATCCCGGTGCACCCCGCCGATGCCACCGGTCGCGAAGACGCGGATGCCCGCGCGCGACGCGAGGTACGCCGTCGACGCGACAGTGGTGGCCGCATCCCGTCTCTTGGCCACCGCCCCCGGCAGGTCACGCAGACCCGCCTTGTCCAGTGGCCGATCGAAGACGGCTCTCCAGTCCTCCGGCCCCAGACCGACCCGTATCTCCCCCTCCAGGACGGCGATCGCAGCGGGGACCGCGCCCTCCTCGCGCACGGCCGCCTCCACGTCCTGCTGCACCCGGTGAACCACCGAGGACGGCAGCCCATGTGCAAACAATGTCGTCTCCAGCGCGACGACCGGAACGCCGCCCGCCAGAGCGCTGGCCACCTCCGCGTGGATGCGCACCTCGACCCCCGCACACGAAAACGCCGGCTCGGGCGGCCGGCGGTCTCCTTCATTCTAGCACCGGCCGTGAGGACCGTCCCCGACTTTGACAATCGCTAGTGGAGCCCGTACAAACAGAACCGTGCGCTTCCTACCTGCGATCCCGCCCGCGGCCCGGCGTGCGTTCCTGTACGACCTCGGCGGCGCGGTTCTGTTCGGCCTGTTCGCCGGCATGGTCCTGCCCTTCTTGAGCGTCACGGCGCGCCGCCTGGGTGCGACCCCCCTCCAGGTCTCCCTGCTGACCGCGGGGCCGGCGATCGGACTGCTGTTCGCGGCCTGGTGGAGCGCGATCATCGCCGGGCGCAACCCCGTCCCGTTCGTCGTGTGGCCGTCGGTGGTCGCGCGGGGCCTGTTCTTGCTCGCGCCTCTGGTCTCCGGGCCGCACGCCTTCGTGGCCCTGGTGATCGCCTTTCACCTGGTGCACGGCACGATCCTGCCGGCCTACACCGCGGCCATCCGCTCGGTGTTCCCGCGGGAGCACCGCGGCAGGTTGCTGGGTCTGGTGCGCGTCGGGCTGAGCCTGGCATCGATTCTCGCCGCGCTCGTCGCAGGCTCCGCCCTCCAGCGCTTTGGCTACCCAGCGGTGTTCCCCGTCGCCGCCGTCTTCGGCATCGCGAGCGCGCTCGTCTTCGGCCGCATCCACCTACCCGGTCAGCCGCGGTCCAACGAACGGCCCTCCGTGCACGAAGCATGGCGCGTGGCGCTCGCCGACTCCCGGTTTCGGGCGTTGCTGGTGACGACGTCGGTCTTCGGCTTCGGGGGATGGATGATGGCACCGGCGGTCCCGCTGCTGCTGGTGGACGAGCTGGGCGCGACGAACAGCCAAGTGGGGGTGTTGTCGGCGGTGATGTCGGCGTGCTCGGTCCTGTCGTTCTTCGTGTGGGGGCGCTTCATCGACAGGCACTCAGGTCTGGCCGCGATTCGCATCGTGTTCGCCGTAGGGATCTTGACGCCCCTGCTCTTCTACCTGGCTCCGTCCACTTGGTACGCGCTGCTGCCGTTCGCCACCGACGGGTTCGTCATCGCCGCGATGGACCTGGCGTGGATGGCAGCGGTGATGGAGCTCGCCCCCGCCGACAGGGTCAGCCAGTACACTGGGGCGTACGCGTCACTGCTCGGGGTGCGAGGCGTCGTCGCGCCGCTGCTGGCGGGCGTCGTCGCGGAGGCGATGGGACCGCGGCCGGTCTTTCTGATCGCGGCGAGCCTGATCGCGACGGCGGCGCTGGTCGGCTGGCTGGCGCCTCGCGACCAGGCGCGGTGACGCGCCGGGAGCGGGTCCCACCGTTGTCGCAACTGGGCACCGATCCGGAGGGGTCGGAAGACGACGCAACGTGGAAGGGCTGGCGCGCCCGACAGGATTTGAACCTGTGACCTTTGGCTCCGGAGGCCAACGCTCTATCCGCTGAGCTACGGGCGCGTCCAACACCTCATCATAGCAGAACCGCGGTGTTGGGGAACGGTGTCCGGCCCAAGGTCTTCCACCGCCGGCTGCTCATGCGGTGCGTTTGGTGCGGCAGGACGCGGCCTAACCGCCGAGGGCCCTGCGCCGCCGGTCCTCGGCGATCGCCTGACGCAGGCGCTGCGCGTAGTCGTTGGCCAGATCCCGGGCGGAGCGGCCGAGCAGGCGGACGTCGTCCCCGGTGACCGTCAGGACGCGCTCGTCGCCGATGCGCACCGTCCACTCGTCCATCACGCCCACGGCGCGCACGTCGAACGGCGAGGGGTCCTCGTTGAACACGTGGTCGAGCCGCCGGGCCACCTGATCCGCCCGCGCCCGGCCGCCGCTCAGCCGCATCACGACCTCCCCATTGACGCGGATCACCCCCACGGCAGCTCCCCGCAGCTCTTCCTCGGCGACGTCGATCCGCAGGAACCCCATCGAGATCCGGCGGTGGATCGGCACGCCGCGCCGGTGCAGCTCGTTCTCCACGGCCCGCAGGCGCTCGGCCCACGTCGGATGCGTGCGGAAGGCGCCGGGGTCGACGTTGGCGGTCAGCAGGTCCTCCCACGCCATGCGTTCGAGCAACGTAAGGACACCCACGGGGTGCCATTCGGTTTGGAGCACGTATCCCACCGCGGCCCGGTCGGCCTCGCGCTCCATCTCCCGTGTGAAGGCGCTCAGCAGTCCGCCCCCGAGCAGCTGCGCGCCGGCGGCGACGTTGGCGTCGCGCACCAGCACCGCCACCAGCATGACGATGAGATTGGTGCGCAGCGCCTCGCGCTCCATCCGACGATGGTGACGCAGCGCCACGTGCGCGGCCTCGTGCGCCAGCAGGCCGGCCAGTTCGTGGTCGGTGCGCAGGATGCGGACGATCGCCGAGGTCAGGTAGATGTAGCCGCCGGGCAGCGCGACCGCATTGGGGACCCTGTGCTCGACAACCCTGAACGTCCACGGTAGGTCCGGGCGCTCCGTTACGGCTGCGATCGCACGGCCGATGCGCGTCACCCGCTCGTTGACCTCCGGGTCGGTGACGACCTTGAGCTGCCGCTCGATCTGCTGCGCCGCGCGGCGGCCCTGTTCGATCTCCGCGCGGTCCTCGGCGGACTGCGCGGCCGCCGGCACCGCCAGGGCCACAACGCTCAGGATCAGACATACCGCCGCGCGCACGCTGTCCTCGACCTCTCGTCCTCCGCGCACCCAACCCGGGCCCTTTTCCCAAGGAGCCACAGACGAACCCTGCTGCCCATCGTCTTCCGACTCTAGCGCATCCGGATCCCAAAACAGCGTAGCGCGTTTTCGCCCGCGAGTCCGCCGACTGTCTGGAGGCTGTGGCCTCGTTCTTTCGCGATCGCCGTCACGATCCGCGGCAGGTAGGCCGGTTCGTTGCGCCGTCCCCGGTGCGGCTCCGGCGGCAGGTAGGGCGCGTCCGTCTCCACGAGGAGCAACTCCGACGGGATCTCGCGGGCGGCCGCGCGCACCTGGTGCGCGTTGGGGTATGTGACCGATCCTCCCAGCCCCATCCAGTATCCGCGTTCGGCGGCCTGCGCCGTGTGGTCGGCGGGGCCGCCGAAGGCGTGGAGGACGACGCGGCTGGCCTGTTCTTCTTCTAGGATCCGCATCACGTCGGCGTGTGCCTCGCGGTTGTGGACCACGAGGGGCTTTCCGATCTCGTTGCTCAGCCGAATGTGGGCGCGCAGGTTCGCCCGCTGCACCTCGGGCGGGCACCATCCGCGGTAATAGTCCAGGCCGCACTCACCGATCGCGACGACGCGTGGATGGTCTGCCAGTTCCCGTATGCGCGCCAGGTCGTCGGCGCCGGCGCGGTGGGCCTGGTTCGGATGGATGCCGACCGCCGCGAAGACGGCGTCGTAGGTCTCCGCCAGGGCCACCGCTCGCCGGCTGCTGGCGAGGTCAACGCCCATTGTGATCATGCACCACACACCGGCGTGGAGTGCGCGCTCGACGACCGCTTCGCGGTCGCCGTCGAACTGGGGGTTGTCGAGGTGCAGGTGGGTATCGACCACGGGCGGTCGGCGGAAACCGGGCGAGGGCGCGTTCGGCCCGCTAAGACACCCTCGCCCCGGCCGGCATGTCTCTGTCGAGGACGACCAGACCCAGGGTGTCGTCGGCTTCCGCAGCCAGCAGCATGCCGCGGGACTCGACCCCGCGGACCTTGCGCGGCTGCAGGTTCGCCAACACCACGATCGTCTTGCCCACCAGGTCTTCGGGTGCGTAGTGAGGGATCAGGCCGGTGACGATCGTGCGGACCTCGCCCCCGATGTCGACCCTGGCCTCGATCAGCTTGTCGGTGTTCGGAACACGCCGCGCGTCCAGCACCTTGGCCACACGGAGATCCAGCCTGCGGAACTCCTCGATGGTGATCGCCCCCGACATCTGTGCCTCCTCCGGTTCACCTGCAGCCGCCGCCCTGGAATCCACGCGCGGGAAGATCGGCGCTGCCGGCTGCACCCGCGTACCCGCCCGCAGCCACCGCCAGGTACGCGCGTCGTCCACCGTGAGCCCGGTGCCGCGCCATACCCGTCCGGACCCGCGCACCTGGCGGGCACGGTCTTCGAACTCCGGATGGCCCAGCTGTGTCCAGACCTTCAACGTCGCCGACGGCAACACCGGCTCGAGCAGCACGTTGGCGACGCGCAGTGCCTCCAGCGTGTTGACGAGGACGGTGCCCGCCCGTTCGCGCCTTCCCTCCTTGTGGAGATTCCACGGCGCCTCCTGATCCAGGTAGCGGTTGGCCGCACCCAGCAGCTGCCAGATCGCACCCAAGGCCCGCTGGAAGTCGCACCGCCGCACGCTCGCCAGCACCGCATCGGCCAGCGCCTCGGCCTGGCCGCGCAGCGCCGCGTCCCCGCCCTCTTCCGGCCCGGGCTCGGGGAGCAGACCGCCGAAGTACCGCTCCAGCAGGGGCAGCGTGCGGTTCAGCAGGTTCCCGTAGTCGTTGGCCAGGTCGGCGTTGAACCGCCCGAGCAGCTGCGCGCGGCTGAAGTCTCCGTCCGCACCGAACGGAATCTCCCGCAGCAGGAAGTAGCGCACCGCGTCCACGCACACGTCCAGCTCCGCCCCGCTGCGCTCCGCCAGGTCACGAGCCACCGCGACGGGATCCACCACGTTGCCCAGCGTCTTGCTGATCTTCTGCCCCTCAAGGGTCAAAAAGCCGTGCACGAGCACCTGCCGCGGCGGCTCCACGCCCGCGCTGAGCAGCATGGCCGGCCACAACAGCGAGTGGAACCGGTTGATGTCCTTGCCGATGAGGTGGTGGGCGGGCCACCACGCCCGGAAGCGGTCCTCATCCTGCCCGAAGCCGATGGCGCTGATGTAGTTGGTGAGCGCGTCGAACCACACGTAGACCACGTGGCCCGGGTCGTCCGGCACGGGAATCCCCCACGACAGCTTCTCCACCGGCCGCGAGACCGAGACGTCCTCGAGGGTGTCCACCAGCTGCAGCATCTCCGCCCACCGGCTCTCGGGCACCACGAAGTCCCGCCGCTCCTCGAACAGCTGACGGAGTCGGTCGCGGTAGCGCGACAGCCGGAAGAAGTAGTTTTCCTCCTCCACCACCTGCGGCTCCGTTAGGTGTCGGGGACACCGCCCGTCCACCAGCTCGCTGAGGGTCACGAACGCCTCGCACTGCACGCAGTACAGAGCCCGGTAGTGCTTCTTGTGCAGGTCGCCGGCCGCCGCCGCCCGGCGCCAGATCTCCTGCACCGCGGGCCAGTGGCGCTTGCGGTCGGTGGTGCGGATGAAGTCGTCGTTGGACAGGTTCAGGTCGCGGCACAGCTGCCGGAAGGCAGCGGCGTTGCGGTCCACAAACGTCTGCACGTCCTCCCCCGCCTGGGCCGCGGCGGTGGCGATGTTCTGGCCGTGCTCGTCGGTGCCCGTCAAGAAGAACACCTCGTCCCCGGCCAGCCGGTGGTAGCGGGCCAGCACGTCGGCGAGGACCTTCTCGTACGCGTGGCCGATGTGCGGCGTTGCGTTCACGTAGTCGATGGCCGTGGTGATGTAGAACGTTCCAGACACGCCGATCACCTCTTTCGAACGGCCGAGAGCCCCGACGTCCTTTGGGACGAAGGGGCTCTCCGCGGTACCACCCAGGCTTCCAAGGATCCGAAGCCGACACCGCGACCTTCAGATCCGCTGGCTCTCGGCCGGCTGTCACGGGCCGACCCGGCATGGGCTACTCACGAAACGGCTTTTCGCCCGGCGGCTCCGGAGCCATGTTCCCGTCCCGCGGACTCAAACACCCCTCCGCGGGACGCCCCCCTCGGGACGCGGCCCGGGCACCGGCTCTCACCGACCCGGCTCGCTCCGACCCTCCGACCGCGTGTACTCCCGCTCCGTCTTCGCCTGTGCCTCCGACCATACGCGGCCGCTTCGCGTCTGTCAAGGCGGCGGCCCGCTACCCGTCGTCACCGAACCGCTGCTCGCGCCAGGGGTCCCCGCGCATGTGGTAACCGGCCTGCTCCCAAAAGCCGGGACGGTCCTCAGTCCCGAACTCCAGCCCGCGCACCCACTTCGCGCTCTTCCAGAAGTACAGGTGCGGTACGACCAGGCGCAGGGGCCAGCCGTGCTCGGGCGTGAGCGGATGGCCGTTGTGGCTGTGGGCGAACAGTACGTCGTCACGGTCCAGGTCGACCAGCGGCACGTTCGTCGTGTACCCTTCCTCCGCGTGCACCATGACCCAGTCGGCTTCGGGCCTGCGGCGGACGCGAGCGAGGACCGCGCGGAACGGTACGCCCGCAAAGACGTTGTCCAGCTTACTCCACCGGGTCACGCAGTGCACGTCGCACCGAACCTCGATGTGGCCGAGGGCGAGGAACTCTTCGTACGTCCACGTCTTCTCCTCCTCGACCGCGCCGAAGACACGAAACGTCCAGCGGCTCAGGTCCGTGCGCGGCACGGACCCGTAGTGCAACACAGGCCACTTCTCGGTCACGTACTGCCCCGGGGGGACGCGAGGGCGGTCTGTCATGCTCGTCCGTCTTGGCTTACCGGCTCCCTACCGCATACCGCTGCGCCGCCTGACGCCGGCGCAGGATGAGGGCCGATACCAGGATCGCCCCCTCGTACAACAGGAACATCGGCGCCGCCAGCATGAACATCGTCACCGGGCTCCAGTCCGGCGTCACGGCCGCCGAGACGACCAGGATGACCATCACCGCCACCCGCCACTCCTGCTGCAACCGGCGCGGCGTCACGATCCCCAGCACACAGGCCGCGATCACGAGCAGCGGCGTCTGGAACCCCAGCCCCAGCCCCACCATCAGCCACGTGATGAAGTGGAGGTAGTTCAGGGCGGTGATCTGGACCCGGATCAGCCCCCCGGCGTGCGAGAGCAGCCACTCGGACGCGGCCGGGACGACGAAGAAGTAACTGAACGCGGCGCCGGACAGAAACAGCAGCCCGGCCGCGATCGACACGGGAATCAGCACCCGCCGCTCGTCCGGCTTCAGCGCCGGGTCGACGAACCGAAACGCCTGGTAGACGATCCACGGCATCGCGAGCGCGAACCCGCCGGTGACCGCGACCCGGAACTTCGCCAGGAACGGCTCGAGCATGCCGATGGCGTGCAGCTGCACCCCGGCCGGACGCAGCAGGGCGCGCAGCAGCGCCTCGGAGAACACCCAGCAGACGGCCGTCCCGACGGCAAGCCCGACGAGGCTCCAGATCAGCCGCGCCCGGAGTTCCTCCAGGTGCTCGATCCAGGTCATCTCGGCGCGGCCACGTGCCATCGCCCTGTCACGGCGCAGACAGCGCCGCCCTCCGGTTGAAGCGATCCATGGCCTGCTCGATCCCCTCGCGCAAAATCGCCTCCACGGCGTCCGCCGCGCGGGCCACCGCCTGCCGGATCACCGGCTCTTCGGCGGAGTCAAAACGCGACAGCACGTGATCGACGGCGTCAGCACCGGAGCGTCCGATGCCGATGCGCACACGGGGGATCTCGGAGGTGCCCAGTTCCTCGATCACCGAGGCCATGCCGCGGTGTCCGCCCGCGCTGCCCCGCGCCCGCACGCGGATCGTCCCGACCGGCAGATCCATGTCGTCATAGATCACGAGGATCTCGTGTGGCTTCCAGCGGTGGCGGCGTGCCAGTTCCCTCACGGCGACCCCGCTCAGGTTCATGTACGTCCAGGGCTTCGCCAGCCAGACATGGCGGCCGGCGACGACTCCGCGGCCCACCGTCGCGTAGCCCTCGTCGTGCGAGACGTCGACGTCCCACCGACGCGCCAGGACGTCCAGTACGTCCCACCCGACGTTGTGACGCGTACCGCGATAGCGGCGTCCGGGGTTCCCCAGGCCGACGACGAGCTTCATCGCTGACAGTGTAGCAGGCAGCGGCAGGGGTCAGACTTCGAGGTCGGGAGGGTCGGACTCCGGCAGTCAGCGTTTCATTCTTCGGACTCCTCGGGTCCCTTCTTCTCCGCGCCGACCAGTTCCGGTTCCGCCGCCTCCTCCGCCGGCGGGGCCGCTTCCTCCTCCACGCCGGCGGCCGGAGCGATGATCGTCACGATCGTCTCCTCGGGCGAAGTCAGGAGCGTGACACCTTCCGGGGCGCGGAGGTCGCTGACGTGCAGCGAGTGACCCACCATCAGGTCGGATACGTCCAGGTCGAAGCGTTCGGGCAGCGCAGTGGGAAGGCACTCCACTTCGACCTCGCGCAAAAGGTGTTCGAGGATGCCGCCCTCCTTGACGCCGCGTGCCTCCCCGCGGAGGACCACCGGGATCCGTGCGTGGATCTTCTCGGTCAGGTGGATCTTGTGGAAGTCGACGTGTACGATGCGCCTGCGCAGGACATCGCGCTGGATCTCCTGCACCATGGCGATCTCATTGCGCGGCGCACCGTTGCCGCGGATGACGAGGTCGAGGAGGACGTTGGTCCCCGCAGCCGTGAGCAGCGCGGACTCGAACGCCTTCGCCTCGACGCTCAAGGCCACCGGGTCGATCCCCCGCCCGTAGAGGACCGCCGGGATCCGGCCGGCCGCGCGCAACTTGCGCGCCACCTCCTTGCCGGTCCGGCTCCGAACTTCCGCTTCCAGTGAAAGACGCTGCATCGAGATCCTCCGTCCACAGACGCTGCGGCGAACGCCGTGCTCCGGCCAGCCCGGCAGCCGATTATAGCAACCGGCCGCACCGGTGTCCAACGCGCGGTCGCAAGTCCACCCACACGACCCGTCGTCGCCCCCGGGGGGTCAGCTGGAGGGTGTGCCGGCCGGTGCACGCTGCGAAAGGAACGTGCGGATGCGGGCTTCCAGGTCGTCGCGGACGGCCCGGAATGCAGACAGTACTTGTTCGTCGGATCCTTGGACCTCCGCGGGATCGCCGACCGACCAGTGGATGCGTCCGGCCGCACCGGTGAACGTGGGGCAGGATTGCTTCGCCCTGTCACAGACCGTGATCACCCAGTCGAACCTCTGGCCCAGGAACGGTTCCAGGCTTTTGCTCGTGTGATGGGAGATGTCGATCCCACGCTCGGCCATCGCCCGCACCGCATACGGGTTCAGCCCCCTCGGTTCGGTGCCGGCGCTGTAGACCTCAATCCGCCCGCCCCCAAGATGCCGGAGCAGACCCTCGGCCATCTGCGACCGCGCCGAGTTCCCGGTGCACACGAACAGCACCCTCACACGTTCAGCTCCTTCATCTCACCGGTGATCATGTAGATCACGCGCTCGGCGATGTTCGTCACGTGGTCGGCGGCACGCTCTAGGTTCTGGGTGACCAGGATGAGGTCCAGCCCCCGCGAGATCGTGCGGGGGTCCTCGGCCATGTAGGTCAGCAACTCGCGGAACACCTGCGACCGCAACGCGTCCACGGTGTCGTCCTTCGCCGCCAGCGCTTCGGCCAGCTGCGCGTCGCGCTGTACGAACGCCCGCAGCGCATCCTGCAGCATCTCCTGTACGATCTGCTCCATGTACGGGATGTCGACCAGGGGTTTGAGGAGCGGTTCCCGGCTCAACCGCTTGGTGGCCTTGGCGATGGCCTCCGCGTGGTCGGCGAGCCGCTCCAGATCGATCGAGATGGCCAGCGCCGACGTCAGGACCCGCAGGTCGCGCGCCATCGGTTGCTGCGTCGCCAGCAGCTTGACCACACGGCGCTCGATGTCCAGGTGCATGGCGTCCACGCGGTCGTCCTCCGCGACCACGGCCTCGGCTTCCTGCACGTCCTGCTTCTTCAGTGCTTCGATGGACCGGTGGATCAACTCGCCGGCGATGCTGCCCATGCGGACCAGGTCCTCTTCGAGGGACCGCAGGGCCTCGTCGTACGACTCGCGGATGTGCCGGGCCTCGGGCGCCATCCTGCCACCTCCGGTCTGCTGGAACTCTGCTACCCGAACCGGCCAGTGATGTAGTCCTCCGTCCGGCTGTCCTTCGGCCGGGTGAAGATGTCATCCGTGGCCCCGAACTCGATGAGCTCACCGTTCAGCAAGAACGCCGTGAAGTCCGACACCCGTGCGGCCTGCTGCATGTTGTGGGTCACGATGACGATCGTGTAGTGCCTCTTGAGATCCTCCATCAGCGCCTCGATGCGCGCCGTGGAGACCGGATCGAGCGCGGAGCACGGCTCGTCCATCAGGAGGACTTCCGGCTCGACCGCCAGAGCTCGCGCGATGCACAGCCGCTGCTGCTGTCCCCCCGACAGCTCCAACCCGCCTTTGGTGTGCAACACGTCTCTCACCTCGTCCCACAGGGCGGCGTTCCGCAGCGCCCGCTCCACGCGTTCGTCGAGTTCACGGCGGGACAGCCGGCTGTGCAGACGCAACCCGAACGCCACGTTCTCGTAGATCGACTTGGGAAACGGGTTGGGCTTCTGGAACACCATGCCGATCCGGACACGCACTTCGACGGGGTCGACGTCCCCGGCGTAGATGTCTTGTCCCCGGAACAGCACGGTACCCGCGATCCGGACTCCCGGGATGAGGTCATTCATTCGGTTCAGAGAGCGGACCAGGGTGCTCTTGCCGCAACCGGACGGTCCGATGATGGCTGTGATGCGCTGCGACGAGATGTCGAGCGTCACGCCCCGCAGCGCCAAGACATCCCCATACCACAGACGGAGGTCACGCACCTGCAGCACCGGCTCGGTTACCGTCGGTGCCCTGTGCACGACCTCGAGGCTGGGACGGACGCCCACGGCTTGTCGCATCGTCTCCCTCACCAGCGGACTTGTGACCGATTGCGCAGCCAAATGGCTGCGGCGTTCAGCGTCAGCAGGATGGCCAGCAGCAGGATGATGCCCGCTGCCGCGACCCGGCGAAACTCCGGCTGCGGCAGCGAGACGTAGTTGAAGATCTGAATCGGAAGCACGGTGAAGAAGTCCCATACGCTGTCCGGTAGGAACGGCACGTACTGGAGGGCGCCGAGCATGATGAGCGGCGCGGTCTCGCCCACCGCCCGCGACAGCGACAGGATCGTGCCGGTGAGGATGCCGGGCATCGCGTAGGGCAGGACGTGGTGCCGGATCACCTGCCACCGCGTGGCCCCGAGCGCGTAGGCGGCCTCCCGCATCGAGTACGGGACGCTGGCGATCGCCTCGCGCGACGCGATCATCGCCATCGGCAGCACCAGCAGCCCCAGCGTAAGTGCTCCCGCCATCACGCTCTTGCCCATCCTGAGGAACTCCACGAACAGGCCCAGGCCCAGCAGCCCGTAGATGATCGAGGGCACCCCCGCCAAGTTGGCGATGTTGATCTGGAGGAGCGTGCTGAGGCGGCCGCGCGGCGCGTACTCCACGAGGTAGACCGCGGCGGCGATCGCCACCGGGAATGTCAGCACCGCCATGAGTCCGGCCACGTACACCGTGCCGACCAACGCGCTCAGGTATCCGGCACGATCTGGGAAGCGCGACGGGAAGTTGGTGACCAGCTCCGGTCGGACGTAAGGAGCCCCGGCCCGCACCACGTCGACCAGCAGCACCGCCAAGAACAGGAGGCCGAACAGCGTCGCAGCCTGGCAGCTGGCCACGAACAGCCTGGCCACGTGCTGCCGCCGACGCAGACGCGCGGCCAGCGCATCGTCTCCGACGGCCGCGACGACACTCACAGGTACACCTCCTGGAAGCGCCGCACGATACGATAGCTGACGATGTTCATCGCCAGGGTCATCAGGAACAGCACCATCCCGACCGCGAACAGCGTGCGGTACTCAACCGACCCGTAGGGCGTGTCGCCCAGGCTCACCTGGACGATGAATGCGGTGATCGTCGACACGGTCTCCAAGGGATTGAACGTCCAGTTGGGCGTCTGCCCGGCGGCCAGCGCGACGATCATCGTCTCGCCCACCGCCCTCGACAGTGCCAGGATGCACGCCGCGGCGATGCCGGACAGCGCGGCCGGCAGCACGACGCGCACCGCCACCTCCATGCGGGTCGCACCCAGTGCGTAGGCACCATGTCGCAGGTCGACAGGCACCGCCCGCATCACGTCTTCGCTGAGCGAAGCCACCAGGGGCAGGATCATCACGCCCATCACCAGACCGGCGGACAGCGCGTTCTGCCCGGCCATCGCCTGCCCGAAGACGTAGTCCTGCAGCAGGGGCGTCACGAACGTCAGCGCGAAGTACCCGTATACGATCGTCGGAACGCCGGCGAGGATCTCCAGAACCGGCTTGACCCGGGCTCGCGTGCGCGCGGACGCGAACTCGCTGAGATAGGTCGCCGCCAGCAGCCCGATCGGGACCGCAACCAGCAGCGCGATCAAACTCGTTAGCACCGTACCCGCCACCAGCGGCAGGATCCCGAACCGCTTGTTGCTGAACAGCGGGCTCCAGGTGGTCTCTGTGAAGAACTCCCGGACCAAAGCGAGCGGTCGGCCTACGAGGTCCGGACGCGCCTCGGCGAATCGCTGCAGATCGGCACGGCGGGAGACGATCTCGGGGTTGGTGGCTTCGATGGGCAAGCGGAAGAACGCAACCGTCTCGAACAACAGCACACCGACGATGCTCAGGGTGATGAGGATCGACCACAATCCGCACACGGCGAGACCCGACTCGATCAGACGCTCGCCGACGCGCCGCTTCTTCCGGGTCATGGGAACCGAAGCCACGAAATCACGCTCTCCGGGGCGGCAACCCTCATCGGCAGCGTCGCCGGTACTCGCGGACCACATCGCCGACGGTCGCCGAGCCCGCCGGTTGGCCTCGATCCTGGAACGCAGTGCCGACGACCCCTGCGTCGAAGCACCTCCGTCCCAGGTCGTAGATCTCGTCTGGGAACTCCACGTAGCCGACCGCCCTCACCAGCTTCGTCTCCGACGCAGGGCTTCTGGGATCGGGAACCCGGGCGCGCAGGCCATCGGGGCCGATGTAGTAGTCGACGAACTCCCCGACCTCGGGCTTGATCTGCGCGCTGACTCGGTTGGCGTAGAGGAACAAAGGACGCGTCAGCGGCCGGTACCGGCCAGAGAGGATGGCGTCGAACGTGGGCTCCACGCCCCGGCAGTCGGCGTCGGAAGCCAGGTCCACCTCATCGGCGGGATCGATCGCCACCCCTTTCACACGACCCACGTTTTCCTCGAGGTATGCCAGGCCGAAGTACCCGAGGGCCCCGACGTCCCGCTGCACAAACTGCACGATGACGTTGTCGTCCTCGCTCGCCTGGTAGTCGCCCCGGCTCGCCTTCGCGGTGCCGACGACGATCTCGGTGAACGAGTCGAACGTGCCGGAATCTGCGCCCGGGCCTGCCAGCCGCAGGGGTCGATCGGGGAACGTGCGCCGTACCTGCTTCCAGCTCGTCACGCGTCCCTCAGCGCCCGGCTCCCAGATCCGTCTAAGTTCGCCCACCGTAAGGCAGCGCGCCCACGTGTTCTGCGGGTGGACCACCACGGCCAGGCCGTCGATCGCGACGGGGATCTCGATGTAGGCCACCTGGTTTCGGCGACACGCTTCGTCTTCCTCCGCGCGAATCGGCCGAGAGGCTCCCTGGAAGTCGGTGCGCGACGTCGCGCTGGCCGCGCAGAACTTCTTGAACCCTCCGCCCGTGCCGCTGACGCCGACCGTCACCCGCACGTCGCGACCCTGCGAGGTCTTGCGGAACTCCTCGGCGACCGCACCCGTCAGCGGCGCCACCGTGCTGGACCCATCGATCACAATGGTCCCCGGCGGGCTCGCGGTCCCCCCTGGCGGCACGTCGGCCGGAGCGGCGCGGCGGAGCCCCGTGGGCCCGCAGCCTGCCACAGCGAGCACGAGCGCCAGCACGGCGAGTCGCACGACACCCACGGTTCCACGAGGTCGTTGGGAACACCATAAGGAACCGTTAAGAAACGGCTAAGCCGAAAGGTGGGAGGCTCAAGGGGACCTCCCACCCGCGCCCCAGCCCGTCAACGACAGCGCTGACGGTACCGCTGCACCACGTCTCCCACCGACGCCGAACCAGCAGGGCGACCATCCCGGGTGAATGCGGTCCCCGCGCGCAGCATCGCAAAGCACCGGGCTGCCAGCGTGTACACCTCAGCGGGAAACTCGACGTAGCCGACCGCCCGGATCAGGGGCGTCTTGGCGCCCCTTGTACGCGGGTCGTCGACCTGGCGGCGGACGCCGTCGGGGCCGATGTAGTAGTTGACGAACGTGCGCACCTCGGGCTTGGTCTGCGCGCTCACCCGGTTCACGTAGATGAACAGCGGACGCGTGAGTGGCCGGTACCGGCCCGCGAGGACGTTCTCGAACGTCGGGCCCACACCCTGACACTCGCTGTCGCTCGTGAGGTCCACCTTGTCGCTGGGATCGATGGCCACGCCCTTGATCCGCCCCAGATTCTCTTCCAGATAGGCCAAGCCGAAGTACCCCAGCGCGCCCTCGTCCCGCTGGACGAACTGCACGAGGACGTTGTCGTCCTCGCTCGCCTGGTAGTCACCCCGGCTCGACTTCGCCTTGCCTACGATCACCTCCGTGAAACTGTCGAACGTCCCTGAGTCTGCGCCGGGCCCGGCCAGGCGCAGGGGGCGGTCGGGGAACGAGCGCCGCACCTGACGCCAGGTGGTGATCTGTCGTTCCGCCGCCGGCTCCCAAATCCGACGCAGTTCGCCCGCGGTCAGGCACGTCGCCCAGGTGTTGCGTGGGTGCACGACCACCGCCAGTCCATCGATGCCGACCGGCACTTCCGTGTAGCTCACTTGATGACGACGGCACGCTTCGTCTTCGGTCGCCTGGATCGGCCGCGACGCATTCGAGATGTCGGTACGGGACTGGGGGCTATCGGCGCAGAACTTCTTGAACCCCCCACCCGTGCCGCTGACCCCCACGGTGATCCGGACGCCGCGCCCTTGCGGTGTCTTGACGAACTCTTCGGCGATCGCGCTCGTGATCGGTGCCACCGTGCTCGAGCCGTCCACGACGATCGTGCCCGGCGGGCTTGTCGTACCCCCGGGACGGCCCTGCGCGCCCACGCCCGACGCCAGCGCCACGACAGCGATCGATGCGACCCCAACTGCCCACCTGCGCATTCGACCTGCGCGATGCATCTTTGCTAGCCTCCTGCGCTCCGTTTGCTTTCAAGGCTACACACCGCGCGATAAGGCGCAGTTGACACGGCGTTAAACCTCGGTGAAGGCCGACAGGCAACCGAAGGGGGATTCACGAAGATCGATCGCGGGCAGTCACATCGACGGGGGTGACGGAATGCGACAGACGGTGGCGGTCGTCGTCGGAGTGGTTTTGGCACTCGTGGCTCTGGGAGCTGCGATGGTCGTGGGCGCGGGCCTGGGGCTGGTGGCAGGCGCGGGGTTGGCCGGGGGTGGCCCCGCACAGGAACGTCACGTCAGCGGTGAGGGGCCCGACAAGATCGCGCTGATCCGGATTACGGGGCCGATCGTCCGCGAGGGCGGCATGTCCGTCTTCGGGCCGGTCGCCTCCAGCCGGCAGATCGTCGAGCTCCTCGACCGCGCCGAGCGCGACTCAGCGGTCAAGGCGGTGATCCTCGAACTCAACACGCCGGGTGGATCGGTCGTCGCAAGCGCCGAGATCCACGCGAAGGTCGCCTCGCTGCGCCGGGCCGGCAAGCCGGTGATCGCGCGGATGACCGAGACCGCGGCCTCGGGCGGTTACTACGTCGCCGCGGCCGCCGATCACATCGTCGCCGATCCGTCCACGATCACCGGCAGCATCGGCGTGATCGTGGCGCTGCCCAACCTGGAGGAGTTCAACCGCAAGATCGGCATCCGGGCAGTGGTGTTCAAGAGCGGGCGGTTCAAAGACATGGGCAACCCCAACCGCCCCATCACACCCGAGGAGGCCGCGCTGTTCCGCGGGCTCGTGGACGAGATCTACCAGCGGTTCGTGGACGTGGTCGCCGAGGGCCGCCGCATGGATCGCTCCCGCGTGCTGCAGTTCGCCGACGGGCGCATCTTGACCGGGCGGCAGGCGCTGCGAGCGGGTCTGGTGGACAGCCTGGGGCAGTTTCCCCAAGCCTTGGCTGAGGCCCTCCGGCGGACGAACCTGGATCGGGCGCGTGTCGTGGAGTATCCGCCCGGCGGGTTGCTCCAGGCACTGGTAGGGCTTGCTGCTTGGCCTCCGCGGCCCACCGCACCCGGCCGCGCGGTGTCGCCGTTCACCCTGCAGTACCTGATGGTGCCGTAAGGGACGGCCGTCTACCCTCCGCCGATGCGGAACAGGCGCCTGGCGTTGCCGCCGAGTACCAGGGCACGGTCCGCTTCGGAGAGCTCCAGGCGCTGCAGGATGTCCACCTGCTCCCGGAGGATGTGGCCGCGATAGGGACCGACCGCGGTGTCGGTGCCAAACAGTACACGCTGCGGTCCGAACGCGCGCAGTGCGTCGGAGAACACCGACTCCAGCGAGGGGTTGCCTGGGTGGTACTCGCGCCAGTTGTTCGTGCCTGAGGTGTCCACGAACACGTTGTCGGTGTGGTAGGCCAAAAACAGCGTCTCCCGCAGGAACCCCGCTCCGAAGTGGGCAATCCCGAACGTCACGTCCGGGAACTGCTTGAGCGCGGCCGATAGGTTGAGGGGGTTCGCGTACCTGAGGTCGTACAGCGGGGCCACCGTGATCCCAAAGTGAAACAGCACCGGAAGACCGAGCTCGGCCGCCTTCTCGTAGAGCGGGAACAAAGCACGGTCGCTTGCGTCGAACCGCTGCACCGGCGGGTAGAGCTTCAGGCCCCGCAGGCCCCACTGTGGGAAGCGTGCTACGGTGCGCGCGGCGTCCGGATGCAACGGATCGGCGACGCTTCCCCAGCCGAAGAACCGGTTCGGGTTGAGCGAGACGAACTCGGCGAGTTCCTCGTTGGCCTCGCCCACCGCGATGAAGAAGGCCGCCGCCACGCCGTGCGCGTCGAGCTCCCGCTGCCAGCGCGCGGCGATCTCGGCGATCGACTCCTCACCCACATCCCCCAGCCGCCTCATCCGGTGCGCCTGCGCCGCCTCCAGCGCCCGTTGCCGGATCGGCAGCGGGCGCGATGCGTACCGGCGTACCATCCCCGGCGTGACCAAGTGAACGTGGCTGTCAACGATCTCCGGCATCGGCGCTCGCTGCCATCATACCCCGTCTGTGGCGGTCGAAAGGACTGAGGCCCACCGCCCGACCCAATGGTCACACGTGGGCAACTCCGCATCGGGGGGTTGCGGTCGTCTTTCAGCCAGCGCCGCGCGAGCAGCAGAGCCCGGCACGCGACGCGAAGCCACGTGTGGCGAACCTGCGGCTTCACGGCTCCACGCGCAGGATCGCGCCCTCCGAGGCGGACCCCACGAGGGCCGCATAGCGGCCGAACAGGCCGACACGATAGCGCGGCGCCGGTGGCACGAAGTCCCGCTTCCTCCTCTCCAGCTCCTCGGGTGGTACGTCCACATCCAACCGCCTGCTCTCCACGTCGACGACGATGGGGTCGCCGTCTCGGACCAACGCAATGGGCCCACCCACCTGCGCTTCGGGGTCCACGTGCCCCACCATCAACCCCCGTGTACCGCCGGAGAACCGCCCGTCCGTCACCAGCGCCACGTCGGGGCCGAGGCCGCGCCCGACCAACGCGGCGGTCACCGACAGCATCTCGGGCATCCCGGGTGCCCCCTTGGGACCTTCGTAGCGGATGACCACCACGTCACCGGGCCGGATCCGTCCTTCCAAGACCGCATGGAGCGCGTCGGCCTCCCCGTCGAAGACACGAGTGGGCCCATGGAACTGCATGCGTTCGGTGCCCGCGACCTTGATCACCGCGCCCCGGGGTGCCAGGGAACCGCGAAGGATCGCCAGACCCCCGTGCCGCTTCACCGGCCTGTGGGCAGACCACACGACCGACTGGCCGGGCGCCCCCTGCGCGTCGCCCGCCTCTTCGGCGAGGGTTCGGCCGGTGACGGTCTTCTGGTCGCCATCGAGCAGCCCGCCTTCCAACATCCGGCGGAACACGAGGCGCGTTCCGCCGGCCTCGTACAGTTCCCAGGCCGTGTAGGTGCCCCACGGCCGCAAATCGGCGATCACTGGTGTGCGGCGCGACACCCGGTCGAAGTCGTCCAGCTCCAGTGGGATCCCCAGCTCGAGGGCCAGCGCGAGCAGGTGCAGCACCGCATTGGTGGAACCTCCCGTTGCCGCCACCGTCGCGACGGCATTCAAGAAAGAACCGCGAGTCAGGTACTCGCGCGGCGCCCTCCCCGCACGTACAGCTTCCGCCAAAACCGCCCCGGCTCTGCGAGTAGCTTCCTTCTTCTCGGGGACGGTGGCGGGAATGGCGTTGTACCCCATTGGGGACAACCCCAACGCCTCCAGCACGAGGGCCATGGTGTTGGCGGTGTACTGCCCTCCGCACGCCCCCGGACCCGGCACCGCGCGCCGCTCCACCGCCTCGAACTCCTCCCGACCCATCTGACCCGCGCTGAACTTGCCCACCGCCTCGAAGGCATCCACGATGGTCAGCTTCCGGCCGCCGAGGACGCCCGGGGCGACGGTGCCGCCATACAGCACGATGCCCGGAACACCGCTGCGGATCACTCCCATGGCCCCGCCTGGGATGGTCTTGTCGCACCCGACCAGCACGGCCATCCCGTCGTACAGGTACCCGCGGGCTACCACCTCTACCGCATCCGCCACCACTTCCCGGCTGATGAGGCTGGCGCGCATCGCCTCCGTCCCCATCGCCATGGCGTCGTTTACGGCCGGGGCGCCGAACTGAAACCCCAGCACACCCGCGTCTCGTAGCCCCATCTGCAAGTCGTCCGCCAGCTCCCGCAGGTGGAAGTTGCACGGCATCCCGTCCGTCCACGTGTTGACCACGCCCACGAAGGGCCGCTGGAAGTCTTCGTCATGTAGACCCACGGCCCGCAGCATCGCACGGGCCGGCGACCGGGGCACCCCGGACTTGAGCGCGTCGCTCCGCACGGCGCCACCTCCTTGCCTGCTCCTGTCAACCCTTTCGGCGCATCCGCCGGCAGCACCGTACGGGCTGCGTGAAAAGGGAATGCCAGCACCGCTGGCCGTACCTTGGCCGTAAAGGGTTACGCCGCGGTGTCTAGCCCGCCAGGTGGAGCACGCGGTTCGCTACCGCAACCCCCACCTCGTCGGTCCGGGCTCCGCCGCCTAGATCGGGAGTGGCAATCCCTTCCCGCACCACTGCACGCACCGCCTCGTCCACCGCGCGCGCCTCTGCTTCAAGGCCGAACGAGTACCGAAGCATCAGCGCGGCGCTCAGGATGGCGCCCAGCGGGTTGGCGACCCCACGTCCCGCGATGTCGGGGGCCGATCCGTGAACCGGCTCGTACAGAAACGGCGGTCGGTCCCCGAGGCTGGCCGAGGGGAGGATTCCGATGGAACCCACCACGGCCGCGGCTACGTCGCTCAGGATGTCCCCGAAGGTGTTCTCGGCGAGGATCACGTCGAACGCGGTGGGCCGGCGCACCAGCTGCATGGCGCAGGTGTCGACCAGCAGGTTTTCCAACGTCACGTCCGGGAACTCCTGGCTCACGCGGGTCACCACCTCGCGCCAAAGCCGCGAGGTCTCGAGCACGTTCGCCTTGTCCACGGAGTGCACCCGCCTTCGGCGTGCCTGCGCCGCACCGAAGGCGACCCGGGCTACCCGCTCCACCTCTGCAGCGGTGTACGCCATGGTGTCCACCGCTCGGTGAATGTCGCGGGTCTTGGGTTGGCCAAAGTAAAGTCCGCCCGTGAGCTCGCGGACGATGAGGAAGTCCGTACCCCGAACCACCTCAGGGCGCAAGGGTGAGGCGGTCTCCAGGCCGTCCAGCAAGGTGGCGGGCCTGAGATTCGCGTACACCCCGAGTTCATAGCGCAACGCGAGCAACCCGGACTCCGGCCGCACCGGGACTTGATCCCAACGAGGGCCTCCCACCGCACCCAGGAGGATCGCGTCGCAGTCCCGCAGCGCGTCGCGGGTCGGGCCCGGAAGGGGGTCGCCGTACCGGTCGATGGCCTCGCCGCCGATGAGTTCCGTACGGTGGGTGAAGCAGTGCCGGTAGCGCTGTCCGACGGCGTCGAGCACACGGACCGCTTGCCCCACCACCTCCGGGCCGATCCCGTCCCCGGGCAGGAGGAGGATGCGCGCGTCCACGGGTCAGTACATCTGCTGGATGCAGGCGATGGTCCAGCTGTCCTCGTCCTGCTCCGACGCCTCTGCCTCACACAGCCAGCCCAGCACGGCCTCCAGTTCCTCCTTCCAGACCTCCTCCATGGTATCTCCTCCGTCCTGATGCCCACCCGCAATCGCCACCGCTACCCGTGCATGCAGCCCGTACGACCGCCACGGGGCCGTCCACCACCACGCGTGAGCTAACTGCCGCCCTCCACGAAGTCCACACGACCTCGTCCAGGCCAGGGCACAGCGCAGCGTCTCCTTCACGGAAAACTCCACGTCCGCGCCATGCGTCCGGTCTTGGAGGTCGTGTCGTACACCTCCACCCGCATCAGCACGCCTCCAGTCCGAGCCTGCGCCGCACGTAGGGGATGATCCCGCCGAGTCGCGTGAGCTCCTGCATGAAGGGCGGGATGGGCCTGGCCCGGTAGACTTCACCCCGGGTGAGGTTCCGGATCTCCCCCGTGTGCGGGTCGATCTCCAGCTCGTCGCCGTCCTGCACCGCGCGGCTGGCCTCCGGGCACTCCAGCAGGAGCAGGCCGTTGTTGAAGGCGTTTCGGTAGAAGATGCGCGCGTAGGAAGCCGCCACCACCGCAGCCACGCCGGCACCCACCAGGGCCAGGGGAGCGTGCTCCCGGGAGCTGCCCTGCCCAAAGTTCTCGCCGGCCACCACGACGTCCCCGGGCCGGATGCGCTGGCGCAACCCGGGATCCAGGTCCTCGAAGAGGTGCTCAGCGAGTTCGGCAGGTTCCGTGGTGACCAGGTACCGCCCCGCGATGATGAGGTCGGTGTCGACGTGGTCGCCGACTTTGTGCGCCCTACCCCGGATCGCGATGGCCGACATCCTCACACCCGCGTCGGTTCCCGCACGACCTCGTCGGGGTGCACGAGCTTGCCTGCCACCGCGGCTGCGGCCGCCACCGCGGCGTTGGACAGGTACGTCTTGCTGCCCCGGTGTCCCATGCGGCCGATGAAGTTCCGGCTGCTGGTGGACACGCACACCTCCCCTTCGGCCAGCACCCCCATGTGCCCGCCGATGCACGGCCCGCAGGTGGGCGTGGACACCGCACCTCCCGCGTCCAGGAACACCTGGATGAGCCCTTCCTCCAGGGCCTGGCGATAGACGTGGGGGCTGGCCGGGATCACCAGCAGGCGCACGTTCGGATGGATCCGCCGGCCTGCCAGCACCTGCGCTGCCTGACGGAGGTCCTCGATGCGCCCGTTGGTGCACGTGCCGATGAAGCACTGGTCCACCCGCACGCCCGACACCTCCGCGACCGGGAGCACGTTGGCCGGCGACGGCGGCGCGCTCACCACGGGCTGCATGTCCGTCACGTCGTACTCGTACACCGCAGCGTAGGATGCGTCCGGATCCCCGTACACCGGCTGGAACGGACGCCGGGCCCGTGGCCGAACCCAGTCCAACACCGCCTCGTCGGGTTCCATGATGCCGTTCTTCGCGCCCGCCTCCACCGCCATGTTGGTGATGGAGAACCGCTCGTCCATGGAAAGCTGCTGGAGCACCGGTCCCGCGAACTCCATGGCCGCGTACCGCGCCCCGTCCACCCCGATGTCCCCGATGATCCGGAGCACCAGGTCCTTGCCCGTTACCCAGCGCGGCAGGGTCCCGCGGAACACGAAGTGCAGGGTGGGCGGGACCCGGAACCACAAGCGTCCCGTGGCCATGGCGGCGGCCAGGTCCGAGCTACCCACCCCGGTGGCGAAAGCCCCCAGCGCCCCGTGGTTGCAGGTGTGGGAGTCCGCCCCCACGAACACCTCCCCGGGCGCCACGAATCCCTCCTCCGCCAGCAGCACGTGCGCGATGCCCGCCCGTCCCACGTCGTAGAAGTGCGCCAGCCCGTGCTTGCGGACGAACTCCCGGGTGATGCGGCACTGCTCTGCGGATGCGATGTCCTTCGCAGGCGAGTAGTGATCCAGGACGAAGGCCACGCGGTCCGGGTCGAATACCCGGTCCACGCCGATCCGCTGGAACTGCTGGATCGCCAGCGGTGCGGTGATGTCGTTGGCGAACAGCATGTCCACCCGGCACTCCACCAAATCGCCGGGCTCCACCTTGGGCAGGTTGGCGTGGTACGCCAGGATCTTTTCCGTGATGGTCATTCCCATGGGTTCTCCCTCAGGGGCCGGAAGCTGCCTGCGGCCCCGCGGGGACCTTCTCCGCAGGGCGGGTCTCCACCAGCTTGTTCAGCGCTGCCACGTATGCCAGGGCGCTGGCCTCCAGGACGTCGGTGCTGCTGCCGCGGCCCGTGGCCACCCGGTCCCCCTCCACCAGCCGACACACCGCTTCGCCCAGGGCGTCGCTGCCGCCGGTGGCAGATCGCAGGCTGTAGTCCACCAGCCGCACCTGCCGCCCGGTGGCCGCGTTGATGGCCGCGAACAGGGCATCCACGGGTCCGTCCCCGCTGCTCTCGGCCACGTGCAGCTGGCCGGACCGCTCCAGACGCACCGCGGCGTGCGGCGGTTCGTCGCTGGCCGTGGTGACCCGGAAGGACACCAGCCGGTACGTCTCGGGCGCGGCGGCGAACCACTCCTGCACCAGGGCCACCAGGTCGCCCACCTCCACCCGCTTCTTGCGGTCGCACAGGGCCTTGAAGCGGGTGTACACCCGCTCCACCTCTCCTTCGGTGAGCTGAAAGCCCATCTCCCGGAGTGCGTGCACCAGGCCGTGGCGGCCCGAGTGCTTGCCGAGGACCAGCCGGTTGGTCGGCACTCCAACGGAGGCGGGGGTTATGATCTCGTAGGTCCTCGGGTCGCTGAGAACGCCGTGCTGGTGGATGCCCGCCTCGTGGGCGAAGGCGTTGGCCCCGACGACGGCCTTGTTGGGCTGCACGTCCACCCCGGTCAGGGCGGACAGCAGCCGGCTGGTGGGGTAGATGCGGGTGGTGTCCACGTCCACCCGCAGCCCGAAGGCATCGCGGCGGGTGGCCAGCGCCATGATCACCTCCTCTAGGGCCGCGTTGCCCGCGCGCTCCCCGATGCCGTTGATGGTGCCTTCCACCTGGCGCGCCCCCGCCTGCACCCCCGCGAGCGAGTTGGCCACCGCTATTCCGAGGTCGTCGTGACAGTGCACGCTCCACACCACCCGGTCGGAGTCCGGGACCCGTTCCCGCACAGTGTGAATGAGGTTCGCGTACTCGTGGGGGACCGCATACCCGACCGTGTCGGGGAGGTTGATGACCGCAGCTCCCTCACGGATGGCCGCCTCCACCACCCGGCACAAAAACCCCACGTCGGAACGGGTGGCATCCTCACAGCTGAACTCCACCTCCGGACACAGGGAGCGCGCCAGCCGGACGGCCTGCCGCGCGGCGTCCAGCACCTCCTCCGGCCTCATCCGGAGCTTCCGTTCCATGTGGATGGGGGAGGTGGCGATGAAGGTGTGGATCCGGGGTCGCTCCGCCTCCTGTACGCCTTCCCAGCACACCTCGATGTCCTGCCGCTGAGCCCGGGCCAGGCCGCAGATCACCGGGCCCCGCACCTCGCGGGCGATGAGCCGGACCGCCTCCAGGTCGCCCGAGGACGCGATGGGGAACCCTGCCTCGATCACGTCCACGCCCAGGCGAGCGAGGGCCCGCGCCATCTCCAGCTTCTCCTGGACGGTCATGGAGAATCCGGGTGACTGCTCCCCGTCTCGCAGGGTCGTGTCAAAGATGTAGACGCGATCCATCAACGCTAGCTGCCTGTGCCAACTCCTACTGCCTGCGCGCCATTGGGCTGCCGCCGCAGCCATGGCATCATGGCCCGCAGTTGACGGCCTACCTCCTCGATGGGGTGCTGCGCCGCCCGAACCCGAAGGTTCTGCAGGGACGGGAAGTTGGCCTGGCCCTCCAGGATCCACTCCCGGGCGAACCTCCCGTCCTGGATCTCCTTGAGAATCTCCCTCATCCGCTGCCGCACGTGCTGGTCGATGATCTGCGGGCCACGGGTGTAGTCTCCATATTCCGCCGTGTCCGACACGGAGTACCGCATCCGCTGGATGCCGCCCTCGTAGATGAGGTCCACGATCAGCTTCAGCTCATTCAGGCACTCGAAGTAGGCGATCTCCGGCTGGTAACCGGCCTCCACGAGGGTCTCGAAGCCCGCCTGGATCAGGGCCGTGACCCCGCCGCACAGGACCGCCTGCTCGCCAAACAGGTCACTTTCGGTCTCCTCCCGGAAGGTGGTCTCCACCACCCCAGCCCGCAGGCAGCCCACCCCCCACGCGTACGCCAACGCGAGGTCCTTGGCCTGACCGGTGGTGTCCTGGTGTACGGCCACGAGCCCGGGCACCCCTTGGCCTTCCACGAACACCTCCCGCATGCGGTGTCCGGGAGACTTGGGAGCCACCATGAGCACGTCCACGTCGGAGGGAGGTTCCACCTGGCCGTACAGGACCGTGAACCCGTGGGCGAAGACCATGGCCTGTCCCCGGCGCAGGTTCGGCCGGATGGCCTCCCGGTACACCTGGGCCTGTACCATGTCGGGCAGCAGCACCGAGACCACGTCCGCCTCCCGGACTGCCTCGGCTACCTCCACCACCCGGAATCTGTCCGCCCGTGCGCGGTCCCACGATCCGCCCGGTTTCAGCCCCACCACCACCGACACACCTTGGTCCCGCAGGTTTAGGGCGTGGGCGTGCCCCTGGCTGCCGTACCCCAGCACCGCCACACGCTTGGATCGGATGAGTTCCGGACTGGCGTTGCGTTCGTAGTACGTCTTTGCCATTCCGCACCTCGGCTGTCGTAATCTACGTCGTGGCCGAACCTCGGATGAGCGCGACGGATCCGGTACGGGCCACCTCCCGCACCCCGTGACGCGCCACGAGGTTCAAGAAGGCGTCGATCTTCTCCGGGCTGCCGGTAACCTCCAGGGTCACGGTCTTCTCCGTCAGGTCGATGGGGCGAGCACGGAACACCTGGGCTGCCTCCAGGATCTCCGACCGCACGCCTGCGGGCGCGTTCACCTTTACCAACGCCAGCTCCCGCTCCGTGCGGGGCGCATCGGTGACGTCCCGCACCCGACGGACCTCCATCACTCGGCGGACCTGCTTGACCACGGACTCCGCCAGGATTGCCGGACACTCCACGGTCATGGTGATACGGGACACCGCAGGGTCCTCGGTGACCGACACCGCCAGGCTGTGGATGTTGAGTCCCCGCCTCCGGAACAACGCAACGACGCGCAGCAGGACCCCGGGCACGTTGTCCACCAGCACGGCAAGCACCCGGCGCTCGGAGCGCACCTGGGGGATCGGTACCGCGTCAGTCACCGAGGATCATTTCCTTCACGGACTGGCCGGAGGGGATCATGGGGTAGCAGTTTTCCTCCGGGTCCACGACTAGGTCCACCACCACGGGCCGGTCCGTGACCTCCAGGGACCGCAGGAGGGCCGGCTCCAGCTCATCCGACCGCTCCACCCGGATCCCTACCGCCCCGAACGCCTCCGCGACCCGGGCGAAATCTGGGTTGCGCAGGTGCACCGCGCAGTAGCGCTCCTGGTAGAACAGCTCCTGCCACTGCCGCACCATCCCCAAAGAAGTGTTGTTGACCACGTAGACCTTCAAGGGCAGCTTCCACTCCACTGCGGTGATGAGGTCCTGCAGGGTCATCTGAAATCCCCCGTCGCCCACGATGGCCACCACGAGGGTGTCGGGGCGGGCGAACTGAGCTCCCATGGCGGCAGGAAACCCGAACCCCATGGCGCCCAGCCCGGCGGAGGAGATGAAGGTGCGCGGCCTTCGGCACTTGTAGTACTGGGCCGCCCACATCTGATGCTGACCCACGTCCGTGACCACCACCGCCTCCCCTCGGGTCACCCGGTAGATGGCCTCGATGGCCTCCTGGGGCTTCAGCAGGGGTCCGGGCTTCCACCGGAGGGGGTGACGCGTCCGCCACTCCTCGATCTGTCTCCACCAGGCCTCGGTTTCGGGGGGCCGGGCAAGGGGTTCCAGGGCCTCCAAGACCTCCCGGGCATCGCCCACGATCGGCACGTGCGCGGGTTTGTTCTTGCCGATCTCGGACGGGTCGATATCGATGTGGATGAACCGCGCGTGGGGGCAGAAGTCCTTCAGCCGACCCGTCACACGGTCGTCGAAGCGCGCGCCCACCGCGATCACCAAGTCCGCGGCGTTGATGGCGTAGTTGGCGTATGCGGTCCCGTGCATCCCCAGCATGCCCAGGCACAGGGGATCGGTTTCGTCGAAAGCGCCTTTCCCCATGAGGGTGACCATGACGGGGATGCGGCAGCGCCGGGCCAGCCGCCCAAGTGGGACGCTGGCGTCCTGGGCACCGCCGCCTACGTACAGGACCGGCCTCCGACTTCGGGAGATGGCGTCGGCAGCCTGGGCGATCCGAGTGGCGTTCCCCTTCGTGACCGGACGCCTCCGCGGCTCGAAGGGTTCGTCGAGCAGGTCCGCGGGGATCTGGGTCTGGAAGACGTCCCGGGGCACGTCCACCAAGACCGGTCCGGGACGACCGGACTGACACAGGTAGATGGCTTCTCGCAGGGTCCGCACGAGGCCGTGGGGCTCGATCACCAACGCGTTGTGCTTCGTGATGGGGGTGGTGATGGAAGTGACGTCCGCCTCCTGAAAGGCGTCGGTGCCGATGTTGGCGCGGACCACCTGGCCCGTGATAGCCAGCACCGCCGCGGAATCCATCATGGCGTCGGCCAGGCCCGTCACCAGGTTGGTAGCGCCGGGGCCTGAAGTGGCGGTGCACACCCCGAACCGGCCGGAAGCCCGCGCGTAGCCGGTGGCCGCGTGCGCAGCGACCTGCTCGTGCCGACACAAGACGTGGCGGAGCTTGGGCGCGTCGTACAGAGCGTCGTACAGGGGGAGGGACGCGCCACCGGGATGTCCGAAGATCCACTCCGCCCCGGCTTCCTCAAGCACCCGCACCACCGCCCGGGCCCCTGAAACGGTGCGGGTGGCCTCGCGCGCCTCCACCGTGCTGGTCCGCATCGTCACCCTCCCTTCGTTTGGCAAGCTCCGGAAAACAACGGGAGCCAACCTAAGGACGGGTTGGCTCCCGCGGTACCACCTTAGTTCCAAGCCCCAGGAGAACTTGGACCTCGTTGGGCGTTTACGCTGGCCGCGTGCCGGACTACTCGACCTTTCGCCCGGCAAGCTCGGGGACGAGGTTCAGCGCTTCGCTCTACCGGATCGCACCGGCTCCGGTTCTCTGCGAGAGCTGCTGGCGCCTACTGCTTCCCTTCCTCGCTTGAGTTCAGCTGAAAGACGCACACCCGAAGAGCCCCGATCGGGTGGCGGGGCGCTGTCCCGGACCTGGCGGTCCGGTGTCGGACACGGTAGGACGGCCCGTGGTCAGAGCCCCCTTTCCGTGCGACCGAGCCTTTCGGTGTGCGTTTACTTGTACCAGCGAGCCGGGTGCGTGTCAACGCAACACCGATTCACGTTCCTTATTAGAGGACCACGACTGCCGGCGTTTTGGCTGCAGGCGACCGACATTCAGGGTAGGCACCACCATACACCGGGCGTCCGACTCCGCGCCCTGCGAAACAGCAGGCATCGCCCGTCGGAGTCTAGCGGGCCGACCGATCTTTCCGGCCGACCACACCTTGGTGTCCGCGCAATGTCGCTCGCAGTGTGTGCACGAACCGCTTGGCCCACTCGTTGAGCCCGCGTCCGCGGAGGTAGATGAGGTCCACGAACCGCTGGGGCATCCCCGCCCCGAGCAGACGTACCGGGACCAGACTCCCCTCCGCCACTTCCCGGCGAACCGCGATCTTCGGCAGCAAGGAGATACCGACACCTCGCTCGACCATCTTCTTGGTTGCCTCGATGGTGTCCAACTCGAGGACCACGTTGGGGATCAAGCCCTGCCGGCGGAAGGCGGCGTTGAGCAGCGTCCAGTCGCTGGACCCTCTGTCGTAGAAGATGAGAGGCTCACCGGCCACCTCGGGCAAAGTCACCCGGCCCGCCTTCGCGGCAGGGTGGCGAGGGTAGACCACCAGCACGAACGGGTCGCGGGCCAAGTGGCTGGTCTCCACCTGGGGATGGTTCAAGGAGCGCGCCAACCCGATCTCGGCCTCCTCGCTGAGCACCATCTCCAAGATGTCCCGGGAATGGCCGGTGCGAATCAGCACCTTGCAGTCCTCGCACTCTTGCCGGAACTGCTTGAGAGCCTCGGGCAGCAAGTAGGTGCACAGGGAGGGCACGGCCGCCAACGTCAAGGGCCCCGCGGACGGACCGGAAGTCTCCTGCACCGCGTGCTGGCCTTCCACGACGGCTTGGATGATCCGCTCCGCGTACGGCAGCAAGGCTTCTCCCGCGTCCGTGAGCCGCACGGTGCGTCCGTCGCGCTCGAACAGCCGCTTGCCGAGGGCACGCTCCAGGGACTGGATCCGGGCGGTCACGGCGGGCTGGGAGAGGAACAGCGCCTCCGCCGCGCGGTGGAAGCTCCGAAAGGTGGCAACCGCCACGAATGCTTCCAGTTGATGCAACTCCACGGTCCCACCCAGACGGCGTCACGCCAAGGCCGCGGACATCCTCGGGGGCCGCTGGGTCTGCTATCTGGCCCGCGGAGGTCTCACGGCAGGCTTCCCAAGGTTCGTAGGAAGTTCACCACGTGCCAGCGCTCCTCCTCGGTCAGGACATCGCGGAACGCAGGCATGGCGGTGCCCGGCAGGCCCTCGGTGATCCGGGCGAACAGAACCGAATCATCCATGTCGGCCGCGCGGCGCAGGTCTGAGGGTCTGGGCACCAAGCTGGCCGCCGCCGGACCGTCTCCGTAGCCTTCGGGGCCGTGACAGACCGCACAGTAAGCGCGGTACAGGCGATGCCCCACCTCAACCGACTGCGTCGTCGAAGGAATGGGATTGCGTTGGGGGAACTTCGAGGGCCTCACCGCCCGGTAAGAGGTCAGGGCTATGGTCGCAAGGACGAGCACACCGACGCACACCAAGAAGACGCGGTTCCTGAGAAGCCTGTAGCCCATAACCTCGTCGCTTTGCGTCACGCGTCTTCCGACACGTACGGCGCCCCCGTGACGGCGTCTGCTCACGGCAACCGATACCCTGACAGCCTCGCGAGTTCTTCTAAGGGAATCGTGCCTTCGTACGCTTGCCCGCCGATCACCCACGTGGGGAATGCCTGTACCCCGGCCTGCCTGCACTCTTCAGGCCTTCCCTCTGGGGCGCGACCGTCGCACTCCACATACGGGAGGTAGCGGGCTGCGTCCCCGAACATCCGCTTCTGCTCCGTACAGTGGGGACACCAGTACGCCCCGTAGAACTTCGCACCGGAGGCGGCGAGGTGCTTGGCGAGTCCCTCCGCGTACGCGCTGGCCGCCACCTTTCGCTCTGAGACCGCGTAGCCCCCCACCACGAAAATCAGCGCCGCCAGCGCGGGCACCGCCAGCGTAGGCCAGCGCACCGGCGTACGGGCGTAGGCCCAACTCAGACCGAGCAGAACGAAGGAAATCAAGGCAGAGGCTACACACAGAGAGCAGAACGCGTGCAGCACGAAGCGTTGGACACCCAAAAAGACGAGGAATGCGGCAGAGCCCGCTGCAGAGACGGACAGCACCACCCGCCACGGGCGCACGGCCCCGACGCTCCAGCATGAAGCGACCAGAAGCGTGCCGTAGTACGCGAGCCCGTACACGGGGAGCGGCACGCCCAGGAGGTACGCGTACCGGCTGCCCTGCACCACTTGGCAGCCACTCCCGGCGGGGCAAAGCCGAAGTTCCGCCCCGCCGGTCCCATACCACAGGTAGCCGCTCACCACGAGGCCCGCCACGGACAGCAGCGCCACGGGCCAGATGGGGCGGCAGGTACGCGACTTCATGCCCCGCGTGCCCCCGCCGGACGCTCCCGGGCCGTCACCCCGACGGTGACGGTTCCGGGCCGATCGGATCGAAGAATCATGGGGAACCGGTCTTCTGCCCGCAAGACGGTGCTCGGCTCGTCAGTGCGTTCGACCTCCCCCGGCTTGCTCGCGCACCTCCACGCTGACGGTCAGTCGGCCGGTACGCTGGAAGCGCAGGGTCAGCGAAAAACGATCTCCGACGTGCAGCCGGCGTGTGAGCCCGATGAGCATCACGTGAAAGCCGCCCGGGCGGAGGACGACCTCCCCATTGGCCGGCACGGCAATCGACTGGACCCGTACCATGCGGTGCATCCCCCGGTCCATGACGGTGTTATGCAGCTCCACCGCGCGAGCCACGTCCGTGGCGGCGGACACGAGCCGATCCGGCTGGCCGCCGGAGTTGTGGATTTCCAGGTAGATGGCGCTGTTGGCCCCCCGGTTGCCGGGCCGAGCCCACGGGCGCCTGACCTCCAGTGAACCTCGTCCTGCTGCAGGCCAACCCGAGGCCACCACCAGAACGAGCACGGTTGCGAGGGTAAGGAGCTTGCGCATGTTCCGCACACCTCCCGTAAAACGGCTCCGTGGCCCGGTCAGATCCCGCGGCCTTTGGCACCTTCCCGCACCAGGATCCGCACGTCGTGCACGTAGTCGTCGATGGACGTCTGGGGGTTGAACCGCAGCCTCCACCTTCCCCGGGTGTCCACCACAGGGACCGAAGCGGTATGCGCCACCAGGTAGCCCGTCGCGCTGTCCGGCTGCGGCACCTTTTCGTAGGCAGCCCCGAACGCTTCGGAGAACGCCCGCAGCTCAGCCTCGGAACCCACGAGGCCCACGAAGTCCGAACTGAAGAGCTCCAGGTATTCCTGCACCTTGGCCGCTGTGTCGCGCTCCGGATCCACGGTGACGAACACGAAGCGCACGCGCTCAGCATCCTGGCCCAGGCGTTCTCGGGCCCGCTTCCACAGGCCGAGCGTGGCGGGGCAGACGTCCGGACAGGTCGTGTAGCCGAAGAACAACAGAATGACCTTGCCGCGCTGATCCGCCAGGCGGAACACCCGGCCGCGTTGGTCGAGCGCCACCAGGTCGGGCAGGGGGCGCGGCGGGTCCACCAGCTGGCCCCGAAGGGGCTCTACGCGGGAGCATCCGGCCGCCCACGCCACCGCCACGGTAACAGCAGTAAGGACTCCGAATGACCTACCGGCCATCCCAACCCTCCCCTCCGGCGCGCCGCCACGCCGGGATCCATGGGTGAGTCTGCCGACTCTGGCGTCAGCCGGTGCGGGGAGGGGGAACCTCCGGCTCCGGATCTGCAAGGGCCCGTACGAGGCCGTACTCGGTCGGAGCTCGGAGAGTCGGCTCGGGCCGGAAGAGGAGGAACTTCACGGCAACCGCGGACAGGAACGCGGCGGCGTGGAGCACCAGGGGGTTCAAAAGGTCGGCTCCGCGGATCCACACCACGTCCGTGGCGTGCGCAGCGGGGTGCCGAAGCGAAGCACGGAGCCCCACGACGTGCCCGACTGACAGATGGCGGCCGGGGACCCGGGAGACGTCAGCGAGATACCAGTGGGTGTGGTACGGGTCGTGGGCGTGGGGATCCACAAGCGGACCCAAAAGGAGCACAGCTCCGAGCACGACTGCGAACCGCCCGCCCATTGGCAACTTCCAAAATACCGGGAGGACTGTCCAGCTCGCAATCCGGCACGGAGCGGATGGCCTCGCCTCTCCTCGCCGGCCGACCGGCCGAGGCTGGGATGTGGAGGGACGGGAGTCGAAGCGAGGCGCAGACTCGTGCCGATGTCCCGGTACGACCGCGTGAGCCTTCGGGCAGCCGTCACACGTCCTGCTCATGCAGCGAGTCCAAGGCCAGCAGCGAATGGGCGTAGGCCGCCCCCGCCCGCATCTCGGCCGCCACCCAGACCGCCTCCATGATCTCTTCGGCCGTGGCGCCGTGCTGGCGCGCCGCCCGGGTGTGGCTGCGGATGCAGTACGGACACTGGGTCACGTGGGCCACGGCCACGGCGATGAGCTGCTTGGTCTTGGCCGGCAGCGCCCCGTCCGCGAACACCTGCTGGGAGAAGTGGCGGAAGGCCTCCAGCGTCTGGGGCGCCAGCTCCCGGCGCCTGGCGGCCAGCTCGCGGCTGGGCTGGGGGTAAAGCTCGTGTGCCATGCGCATCACCTCCACGTGCTCCGTCTGAACCGAGGGATCCCGGCAACCGCGCGTACGCAGTGAACCCTCATCTGTCGTCAGCAGAGCCCAACTCCTGCGGCAGCGAGATCACGAACCGTGCGCCCCCCTCCGGCCGGTTGGCGGCGTCCACGCGGCCACCCGAAGCCGAGACGACGTGCTTGACGATCGCCAGCCCCAGGCCCGCGCCCCCGTCCGCTCGTGCCCGCGCGGCGTCGGCCCGGTAGAACCGCTCGAAGACCCGGGGCAGGTGCTCGGGTGGAATCCCCGGTCCGTCGTCTTCCACCACGAAGCAAATCCGGCCGTCGCCGGCCTCCGCGCGCAGCTCCACCGTGCCGCCCGCGAACTTCACCGCGTTATCGACGAGGTTTGCGAGTGCCTGCTCGAGCCGATCGCGATCCGCGGTCACCGTCAGGTCGTGGGCGGCGTGCACCCGGACGGAGATCCCGCGCCGCGCCGCCGCGTCGGAGAACCGCTGGGCGACGTCGTGCAGGACGTCTGCGGCCCACAGCCTCTGCGGTCGGAGCCTGACTGTCCCCGATTCCAGGGTGGACAGGTCGAGAAGGTCGTTGACCAGCCGTGTCAGCCGTTCGATCTCGCCGACCATCCGATCGAGAAAACGACGGGCGAAGGCGGGGTCGTCGAGCCCTCCCTGCTGGAGCGCTTCGGCCATCGCGCGCACCGACGCAAGCGGTGTGCGCAGTTCGTGTGAGACATTCGCCACGAAGTCGCGACGGACGGCGTCGGCCCGGCGCGCCTCCGTGACGTCGCGGACCGCGAGCACCACGCCTCCGCCGGGCACCGGATCCGCTTTGACCCGAAAGACCCGCCGGCCTGACGGCGGGGTCTCCCACTCGACCTCGACGGTCTCGCGCTGCCGCTGGACCGCATCCATCAGCGCATCGACGCCGTGGTGGCGGAACAGGGCCATCGCCGTGCTGCCGGCCGGCTCGCGGTCCCCGAGATCAAGCAGGCTCCTGGCCGTCCGATTCGCCAGCACCAGGCGACGTCGCGCGTCGAAGACCAGGACGCCGTCGCCCATCGCGTCGAGCACGGCGCGCACGCGGTCCCGCTCGTGCTGCGCCGCCCGCACTGCACCCTCCATGCGCCGGACCTCGGCCTCCAGCTCGGCCACCAGACCCGCGGGCTGACGATCCAGGTCCCCGACGGGGTACTCGGCCGGCTGACCGAGGCCCAACGCCTGCAGACCGCGTTTCGCCCGGTCCACGGCATGGAGCACTCGGGTCATCCACGCGGCGGCGGCGACCAGCAGCGCCCCGGCGGCGACCAAGAGCGCCGCGACGCCCCACGGTGCACCCGTACGCAGCGCCGGCAGCGCCAGGCCGATGGCAGCGATGCCCAGGCCGATGCCCACGAGCAGTCGCGGCGTCATGGATCCCTACGGTTCGAGGCGGTAGCCCACGCCGCGCACGGTGTCCAGGCGGACGCTTGAGCCGGCTTCGCGCAGCTTGCGGCGCAGCCAGGAGACGTGCACGTCGACGGTGCGCTCGTCGCCGGTGTAGTCGTAGCCCCAGACCTTCTGCAGGAGCCGGCCGCGGCTCATCACGATGCCGGCGTTTTGCATCAGGACCGCCAGCAGATCGTACTCCTTCGGCGCAAGGGGCAGGGTGGACTCCCCGCGGCGCACCTCGTGGCGCGCGGCGTCGAGGACGAGATCACCCACGGTCAGAGGCGCGGCGCGGACCGGGGTGCGACGCCGGAGGGCGGCCCGCACCCGCGCTACCAGCTCGCGCATGGAGAACGGCTTCACGATGTAGTCATCCGCACCGATGTCCAGCCCGACGACGCGGTCGGATTCGTCGCCCTTGGCCGTCAGGAGCAGGATCGGCAGGTCGCTTTCCTGCCGCAGGATGCGGCACACCTCGAACCCGCTGAGTTCCGGAAGCATGACGTCGAGGACGATCAGGTCGAACGCCCGGGTCCGGGCAAGGTCCAGCGCGGTGGCCCCGTCGTGCGCTTCCACCGCCTGATAACCTTCGCGCTCGAGGGCGAAGCGGACCGCCTCGGCGATCGGTCGCTCATCGTCGACGACGAGAATGCGTTCGGCCATCGTTTCGACCCTCGCTCGGCTTGCGGCAGCGGCTGACGTCCGTATGTGCGAGGTTCCGCCGCCCGGTTCCCATCTTCCCCCAGGCGCCGGGGCGGGACAACTCCCAGCGCTCGCTCCCTTCGGCAGGAGGACTGGGGTGCGGGTCATCGGCCGTCACCGTGGCGCACCAGGTCCACGCCCGCGTCCTGCAACAGTTGTGCGGCGGCCGGATCGGGATAGTCGCCCCCGTAGACGACGCGCACCAGACCGGCGTTGACGATCATCTTCGCGCACACCAGACACGGCTGGTGGGTACAGTACAGCGCGCCGCCGGCGATGCTCACCCCGTGATACGCAGCCTGGAGGATGGCGTTCTGTTCCGCGTGGATGCACAGGCAGGTGTCGTGCCCAGTCCCCGGCGGTGCCTCCCCGGCACAGCGCGGACATCCCCCTTCCCCGCAGTTCGGACGCCCGCGCGGCGTGTCGTTGTACCCGGTCGACAGCACCATGCGGTCCTTGACCACCACCGCCCCGACCCGGCGCCGCAGGCACGTCGACCGGCTGGCGGCGAGTGCCGCCATGCTCATGAAGTACTCGTCCCAGGTAGGGCGGGTCACCGGGTGCCGAACAGGCGGTCGCCCGCGTCGCCCAGCCCGGGCACGATGTAGCCGTGGTCGTTGAGGTACTCGTCGATCGCGGCGGTGTAGATCACCACGTCGGGGTGGTCGCGGTGGACGCGCTCGACCCCCTCCGGGGCGGCGATCAGGCACATGAGCTTGAACCGGGTCGCCCCGCGCTCCTTGATGAGCCGCACGCACTCCGCGGCAGACCCGCCCGTGGCCAGCATGGGGTCCAGCACCATGACCTCCCGCTGTGCGATGTCCGGCGGAAGCTTCACGTAGTACGTCACCGGCTCAAGCGTCTCGGGGTCGCGCCAGATGCCCACGTGTCCCACCCGTGCGGTGGGCATGAGCTTGGTGATGCCGGGCTCCATGCCCAGCCCGGCGCGCAGGATCGGCACAACGGCTAGTTCGTACCCGGAGATGGTCTTGCCGCGCGTCACCGCCAGGGGCGTCTCGACCTTTGCGTCACGGGTACGCAGGTCCCTCGTGGCTTCGAAGGCGAGCAGCATCGCCAGTTCTTCGACGAGCTCGCGGAACTCCTTGTGATTGGTGTGCCGATCACGCAGGATCCGAACCTTGTGCTGGATGAGCGGGTGGTCCACGACATAGACCTTGGACAAGGCGGGCCTCCGGTGGCAGTCAGGGGCTTGGGGTCGGGGCGGGCCGCGTGTCGGAACCGCCGACAGCTTCCAACGCCGGCACGTCGGACTCGGCGTAGATCGGAAACTGGGCGCACAACTCGTGCACCTCTGCCCGCACGCGGGACTGCACCACTTCGTCGTCCGGCGCACTCAGGACCTGTGTGATCCACCGTCCGATCTGACGCATCTGCACTTCGCGCATGCCGCGGGTCGTCACCGCGGGCGTCCCCACGCGGATCCCGCTCGTCACCGTGGGCTTTTGCGGGTCGAAGGGCACCATGTTCTTGTTCACGACGATATGGGCCCGACCCAGCGCCTCCTCCGCCACCTTTCCCGTCAACCCCACGGAACGGAGGTCGACGAGCATCAGGTGCGTGTCCGTACCCCCGGAGGTCACGTGGAACCCGCCCCGCAACAGTTCCTCCGCGAGCGCCTGGGCGTTGCGGACGATCTGGGCGGCGTACTCGCGAAAGGCTGGGGTGGCGGCTTCCCGGAAGCACACCGCCTTGGCCGCGATCACGTGCATCAGCGGACCCCCCTGGCCGAACGGAAACACGGTTCGGTCCACGGCCTTGGCGAACTCCGCCTTGCACAGAACCATCCCCGCCCTGGGCCCCCGCAGCGTCTTGTGGGTCGTAGAAGTCACCAGGTGCGCGTAGGGTACGGGGTCGGGATGCACCTTCCCCGCCACCAGGCCGGCGAAGTGGGCCATGTCCACCATCAGGTAGGCACCGACCTCGTCGGCGATCTCGCGCAGGCGGGGGAAGTCGAAGTGACGTGGGTACGCCGTCGCGCCGGCCACGATCATCTTCGGACGGTGCTCCCGGGCCAGGCGCGCCAGGTTGTCGTAGTCGATCACCTCGGTCTTTTCGTCGACGCCGTAGGGCACCACCTCGAACAGCTGCCCGGAAAAGTTGACCGGGCTGCCGTGCGTGAGGTGGCCCCCGTGGGCCAGGTTCAGCGCCATGATGCGGTCCCCGGGTTTGAGGACGGCGAAGTACGCCGCCATGTTCGCCTGCGATCCCGAGTGTGGCTGCACGTTGGCGTGCTCGGCGCCGAACAGTGCCTTGGCGCGTTCGATGGCCAGGCTCTCCGCGACGTCCACGTACTCGCACCCGCCATAGTAGCGGCGCCCCGGATAGCCCTCGGCATACTTGTTCGTCAGCACGCTGCCCTGCGCTTCGAGGACCGCCCGGCTGGCGTAGTTCTCGGACGCGATCAGGTTCACGCGCATCCGCTGACGTTCGATGTCGCGCAGGATGGCCTCAGCGATCTCCGGATCTTCGCGAATCAGATGGCGCAGCATACTTCTCCTCCACGGCCCGGATCTTCGCGAGACGGGCGTCGTGGCGGCCTCCCTCGTAGTCCGCCGTCAGCCACGCCCGAACGACATCCCTGGCCACCTCGACGCCGATCGCGCGCGCACCCAATGACAGCACGTTGGCGTCGTTGTGCGCCCGCGCCATGCGTGCCGTGTAGCTCTCCCAGCACACCGCGCACCGCACGCCGGGGACCTTGTTGGCTGCGATCGCCTCCCCGTTTCCGGTGCCGCCGATCACGATCGCACGGTCGAATGTGCCCGCCGCCACCCCCTCGGCCACCGGCACGACGAAGTCGGGGTAGTCGACGGGATCCTCCCCGTGCGTACCGAAGTCCCGCACCTCGTGTCCGAGGTCGCGCAGCATCCGTTTGAGGTCCTCCTTCAGAGCGTAGCCGGCGTGGTCGCTGGCAAGGGCGATCCGCATCGTCAGCTCACTTCGCCTCGCCCTCGGACCGAACCTTCACCCGGCCGCGGCCAGGACCTCCGCCTCCGAGATCGGCCCGGGGCGCAGGACGCGGGGCGTCTGCGCGGTGCAGTCCACCACGGTCGAGGCCGCCGACCTGCAGCGCCCGCCGTCGAGAATCAGGTCTGGCCGCCCATCCAGCTGCGAGAGGACCTGGACGACGGAGGTGGCCGGAGGCTGGCCGTGCACGTTGGCACTCGTGCCCACCAGAGGCCGCCCCAGCTCGCGCGCGAGGGAGCGTGGGACCGCGTGGTCGGGAACGCGCAAGCCTACGTTTCCGGTGCCCGCCGTGACGATGTCGGGCAACCTGTCACGGGCGCGCAGCACGATCGTTAGCGGGCCCGGCCAGAAGCGGTCCATGAGTAGGCGGGCAGCGGGCGTGATGAACGCAAGACCCTCGGCGTCGTCTGGATCGGCGAGCAGGATGGGTACCGGCTGGTCTGGGGTGCGTCCTTTGATCGCGAACACGCGCCGCACCGCGGCAGCGTCCGTGGCGTCACAACCCAGCCCGTAGACCGTGTCGGTCGGGAAGACGATCACCCCGCCGGTGCGGAGCAACTCCACGGCGCGCCGTGGAGCGGGGGCATCGGGGGTCACACGCAGGACGGACACCGCAGAAGTTAGGGGAGGCATGCGTTTCCATTATAGCCCTCAAAGGCGGAGGCCCGCGCGAGCGCGCGGGCCTCCGTACACGAATCCTGCCGTCTGCTGTTACGGCTTGCCGGGTACCCCGGACGGCGGACCGCCGGGAGTGCCGGAGGGCGGGCCACCTGGCGTCGTCTCGGGCTTGCCGGCATTCTGCGGAGACTTGCCCTCGGACATGACGTAGGCGACCGCCAGACCGAGCTGGGACGGATGGACGCCGAGCTCCATGGCGATCTCGCCCCACCCCATACCGCTGGCACGCATCTCCATGATCTCTTCCACACTCTTCCCGGAGAGCTTCGCCAGATGCAGGGCCATGATCACCTCGCCCCAGCCGTAACCGGCGTCCCGCATCGTCTCGATCAGCCCATCCAGGTCCTCGAAGTCCTCCCCGTAGACCGCCTTGATGCGGGCCACGATGAGTTCCTCGCCGTTCTCCTGCCCCCAGACCGCAAAGGGGAAGGACGCAGCCACGACGAGCGTGAGCATCAAGCCGACGATCCGCGATACCCTCACCGTCCTCACCTCCATTCCCCCCTGCTGAGTCGTGTTGATGGTACTTCACGTCGGGATCCGATACAACCGATCGTATGTTTGGACTCCCAAGCGGGAATCTTCTCACAGTTGTGGGCAGCGGCGCCGCGCGATCACGGGGTCGGCGTAGGTGATCGATCTGAGGTGGGCCGCCCGATAGCCCACGTCCCCACGACCACGCGCTCCAGCCCGGCGAGATCCCGCAGGATCCGGACGTGTTCGAATCCGAGCCCCTCAAACAGCTCCGCCACCGCCTGGGCCTGATGCCACTTTGCTGCCACCTCCATCGCCAGCGTCCCGCCGGGGAGCAGAACGCGCGGCGCCTGGAAGGCGATGCGTTCGTGGATCTCGGTGCCGCGCGGACCCTCAGAGAGCAGGGCAACCGGAGGCTCGTGATCCCGGATCTCCGCCGGAAGTTCGTCGCGTGCGTGCCGCGGAACATAGGGCGGGTTGGCGAGGACCGCATGCGCGCGCACGCCGCGCTCGATGACCGGCACGAGGGCGTGGCCTGCCAGCAGCGTCACCCTGCTGGCGACTCCGTGCCGTCGGGCGTTGCCAGAGGCCACCTCGAGGGCCGCCCGCGAGACGTCGGTGGCGTAGGCCCGCAGGTCCGGGCGCCGCACAGCCAACACCACCGCCACCGCGCCGCTGCCGGTCCCCACGTCGACCACCACCGGTGCGGCGATCCCGCGGATCGCCTCCAGGGCCACATCCACCAGCAACTCGGTCTCCGGGCGAGGAATGAGGACCCGCTCGTCGACGGCGAACCCGAGGCCGCAGAACTCCCGCTCCCCGACCAGGTACGCCGTGGGGCGACCGGCCGCCCGGCCCTCGAGCAGATCGACATACCGCCGCCAGACCGCCTCGGAGACCGGCTGCGTCCAGCGGACGTACAGGCCGGCGCGGTCCAGCCTCGCCGCGTGCCGCAAAAGCACCTCGGCTTCGATCGGCGCGGACTCCACGCCCGCCGCCGCCAGATGCTCGCGGCCGAACAGGTAGGCTTCGCGGAAAGAAACCGGCCGGATGTCCTTGCCGGTTGGTGGGTCCGAGGGGACGGCCCGCGCACCGATCGGAGGTTGAGGTCGCCGGCCCGTCATGTTCCGCCGCTCGCCGCCGGCTGTCCCAGTCGGGCGGCCCGATCCGCCGCGGCGAGCGCGTCGAGGACCTCGTCGAGGTCTCCGTCCATCACCGACTCCAGCCGGTGGAGGGTCAAACCGATCCGGTGGTCGGTGACGCGGTTTTGCGGGAAGTTGTAGGTGCGGATCTTCTCGCTGCGCTCGCCCGTGCCGACCTGCTGGCGGCGCGCCGCGGCGATCTGCGCCTGCTGCTCGCGCTCGCGCAACTCCAGCAGGTGGGCCCGCAGGATGCGCATCGCCTTCTCGCGGTTCTGGTGCTGCGACCTCTCGTCCTGGCACGTGACGACCGTCCCGGTCGGCAGGTGCTTGACGCGCACGGCCGTCTCGACCTTGTTGACGTTCTGCCCCCCTGCACCCCCGGCGCGGAACGTCGAGATCTCGAGTTCGTCGGGCTTGATCTCCACGTCGACCTCTTCGGCCTCAGGGAGCACCGCCACGGTCGCCGTGGAGGTGTGGATCCGCCCCGCGGCTTCCGTCGCCGGCACCCGCTGCACGCGGTGGACGCCGCTTTCGTACTTCATGCGGCTGTAGGCGCCCTCTCCGGCGATCGCCACCGTCGCGGACCGCACGCCGCCGAGGTCCGACGGCTGCAGGTCCAAGACATCCGTCTTCCAGCCGCGGCGCTCCGCGTACCGCGTGTACATCCGGAGCAGATCGGCGGCGAACAGCGCCGCCTCCTCGCCTCCGGCGCCCGCACGGATCTCGACGATGATGTCGCGGTCGTCGTGGGGATGGCGGGGCGCCAGCCGCTGCTCGAGCTCGGCCTGCAGGGCCCGACGCCGCGCGTCCAGCCGCGCGATCTCCTGCGCGGCCAGCTGGCGCAGTTCTCCGTCGCCGTCGGCCAGCATCGTCTCGGCGTCGGCGCGTTCCCGGTTCACCCGCCGCAGCTCCTGCACGAGTGCGACCAACTGCCCCAGCGTGGCGTGTTCCTTCGCCAGTGCACGGTAGCGGGCCGGGTCCGCCAACACCGCGGGATCCCCCAACAGCGCGTTGAGCTCCGCGTACCGCTGCTCGATTCCGTTCAGCTGCTCTGCCAGCATCTTGGATCTCCCACGCCGCGCACCGAGGGCCTCACGCCACCGTGCGCTCGATCATCCGCTCGTCTTCGCGGTCCACCACTTCCCGCAGCGCCTGGATCGCCACCTCGACCTGCGCGTCGTCGGGTTCGCGCGTCGTCAGGCGCTGCAGCCAAAGCCCCGGGACCACCAGCGGCCGGAACCACCGGTAGCGCGCGCCGGCGCGGATCACCTCGTAGGACAGGCCGGCGATCAGGGGGATGAGGAGGATCCGGGAGACGATGCGCCATCCCAGGGGCGGCTTCCCCAGGACGGAGAACACGAGCACGGCGACCACCATCACGATCAGGATGAACGACGTCCCGCACCGAGGGTGGAACCGGCTCTGCTTCTGGACTTCGGGCACGGCCAGTGAGACCCCCCGCTCCCAGGCGTTGACGGCTTTGTGCTCGGCACCGTGGTACATGTACACGCGGCGCAGGTCCGGCAGCAGCCCGACGATGCCGACGTACCCGACCACGATCGCGATCCGGATCGCGCCCTCGGTCACGTTGAACGCGAGGGTGCCCGGCAGCCGGTGGTCCAGCCAGCGCACCAGGACCGTCGGCAGGACGAAGAACAAGCCCACCGCGATGGTCAGGCCGATCCCGAGGCTTAGCGCCACCTCCCTGGCCGACAGCTCGCGCCCCTCGGCTTGGGTGGCCGCCTGGTTCGCGGAATAGATCAGCGAGTGGACGCCGATGGACAGCGCCTCGTACAGCACGACCATCCCCCGCAGCACCGGCAGGCGGGCCCACCGCTTCTGCACGAGCAGGCTGGGCCGCTGCTGCACTTCGCGCACGACCTCCCCGTCCGGGCGCCGCACCGCGGTGGTCACCCAGTTCGGACCGCGCATCATCACGCCCTCGAGCACGGCCTGACCGCCGATCATCATCTGAGGTACACGTCGTTCCATTGCAAATCCATCGTACCACTGGACGGCGTGACGACGATCCGCACCCGCGACGCCGAATCCCATCGTTTCGCGCTGCTCGAGGTGCTCGATCCCATGACGGCACACGCAAAGTAGCCGCGCGAGAGGATGCAGCAGGCGCCGAGGTCACCGGGGAGGAGCTGCGTCCCCTCCTCCGGACACGGACCGCGGGGAGGATCGCTGGGCTAGGCGGTCTTGGCGGGCTCCAGGCCGTACTTCTTCATGAACTTCTGAACGCGCCCTTCGGTGTCAACCAGGCGCCGCTGCCCGGTGTACAGCGGGTGGCACTTCGAGCAGACCTCCACCCGGATCATCTTCTTGGTGCTGCCGGTCACAAACGTCTCGCCGCACGCGCACACGACGACCGCCTCGTGGTATTCGGGATGGATCCCCTGCTTCATCACCGCACCTCCCACACCGGCAGCCGCCGGGCGATCCAGCGCATTATAGCACGCCGCGCACCGGCGTCCGCCCCTACCGCAGATACCGCAGCGGGTCGACCGGGTTGCCCTCAATGCGCACCTCGAAGTGGAGGTGGGAGCCGGAGCAGGCGCCGGTGCATCCCACCGTGGCGATCTGCTGGCCGCGGCGGACGTGCTCTCCGACCCGCACGAGGATGCGCGAGGCGTGCGCGTACCACGTCTGCATCCCGTCCCCGTGGTCCAGGACGACGAGCCGGCCGTACCCGCCGAACCAAGCGGCCCGGATCACGCGGCCGTCGCGCGCGGCGTAGATCGGGGTGCCGTAGGGGGCGGCGATGTCGATGCCGTCGTGGTGGCGGCGCCACCGCATGCCGAACCGCGAGGTCAGCACGCCCCGTGCCGGCCACAACCAGGATGCCTGGGCGCGTCGGGCAGCAATCTCCCTCTGCGCGCCGGCCGTCGAGCGACGAGGGCCGGCGGCAGCCCCGGGCGCGGGGATCACGAGCCTCTGTCCGACGCGCAGCATGTCGCCCTGGATGTTGTTGGTGCGCGCGAGCGAATCGACGTCCACACCGGTCTTCAGGGCGATCGCCCACAGCGTGTCTCCGCTGCGCACGGTGTAGGTGGACGGGGCAGTCGCGGCGGCGCCGGCCGCTGTTCGGCCGCCCACCGGGATCTGCAGCCGCTGCCCGGGTCGTAGGAACTGGCTTTCAGAGACGCCGCTCGCGGATGCGATGGCCTCGACGGTGGTGCCGAACCGCCGCGCCAGATCCCACAGGGTATCCCCCTCCGACACGGTGTAGGCCGTCGTCTGCGCCGCGGCTGGCCGCGGGGAGGTGTGCGACGCGCTCTGCTTGCGCTGGGGGGCCGACGGTGTCTTTGCCTTCTGCGGGGCCATGGGCTTGCGCAGCCCGATGTCCATCGGGATCTGGGGGATCGCCTGCGCGGGATCGGGTATAGGGAGGAACGGACGCGGCTGGCCGACGGACGGGGATGAGGGCTGGGGGCTGCCTTCGCTGATCGTCGGGCCGGGGAGAAAGACCGCACTGCCGAGCAACAAACACGCAGCCGCACGAGCAGGGGATATGGGCACCTGCCATTCCCTCCCCGGAGCGATCCAGATTGTCTCGGAGTTCGGTGTCAGTGGGCGACAGACCGAGACGAACCAAGCCTGATTCTAACCGGAGTCGTCAACTGCGCATAGACCCGAACGTATCGTCGCCCGCTTCGCTGGTCGGAGCCCGTCTATGGGGATGGCCATGGCGATGTCGACTCGGGGGGGGCAGGCACACCCGATGGCCGCTGCGGACGCCGCGCCGGCGGGAGCCGTCAGCCGACGCGCACATCTTCCTCGGAGGACTTGACGATCGAGCGCAAGAACGCGGAGTTGTTGGGGGTCTTGCGCATGCGGTCGAGGATCAGCTCGGTCATCGCGACCGTGTCCAGCTGCTCCAGGGACTTCCGCAGCACCCAAACCTTGCGCAGCTCTTCTTCGGTCAGCAGCAGGTCGTCGCGCCGAGTGCCGGACATCTTGAGGTCGATCGCCGGGAACGTGCGCCGCTCCTGCAGCCGCCGGTTCAGGTGCACTTCCATGTTGCCCGTACCCTTGAACTCCTCGTACACCATGTCGTCCATGCGGCTGCCGGTGTCGATCAGGGCGGTAGCGACGATCGTCAGGCTGCCGCCTTCTTCGATCTTCCGCGCCGCCCCGAAGAAGCGCTTGGGGCGGTGCAGCGCCGCGGGGTCCAATCCACCCGACAGCGTACGTCCAGATGGCGGGATCACCAGGTTGTTGGCGCGCGCAAACCGTGTCAGGCTGTCGAGGAGAACGACCACGTCGCGCTTGCCCTCGACGATGCGCTTGGCGCGCTCCAGCACCAGGTCGGCGACCTGCACGTGCTCTTCGGGCGGCCGGTCGAAGGTGCTCGCGATCACCTCCGCCTCGACCGAGCGGCGCATGTCCGTGACCTCCTCCGGCCGCTCGTCCAGCAGGAGCACCATCAGGTAGACCTCAGGGTGGTTCTGGACGATCGCCTGGCCGATCTTCTTGAGGAAGGTCGTTTTGCCAGCCTTGGGCGGGGAGACGATCATCGCCCGCTGCCCCTTGCCGATGGGGGCGAACAGATCGACGATCCGCGTGGTCAGGTCGCCGTTGGATTCCAGCTTGAACCGCTCGTAGGGGAAAACCGGGGTGAGGCTCTCGAAGTTGGGGCGGTTTCGGGCCTGCTCGGGATCGAGGCCGTTCACCGCCTCGACACGCAGCAGCGCGTAGTACTTCTCGTTGTCCTTGGGCGGCCGTACCTGGCCCAACACCTCATCCCCCACGCGCAGCCCGAACCGCTTGATCTGCGACGGTGAGACGTAGATGTCCTCCGAGCCGGGCAGGTATCCGGCAGCGCGCAGGAAGCCGTAGCCCTCCGACATGATCTCGAGGATGCCGGAGCGGAACATCAGCCCCGACTGCTCGGTCTGCGCCTGGAGGATGCGCATCACCAGTTCCTGTTTGCGGTACCGCCGGAAGTTGGCGATGTTGAGCTCCTTCGCCATCTCCTGCAGTTCACTCAGGTTCTTGGCTTCCAGCTCTGCCAGTGCCAAGTTGACCCCACCTCCGTAGGCGGCGACCCGGCGCGGAGCCATCCCGCCCGGTCGGTGTCCTTCTCGATGCGAGTGTTCGGGATCGCCTGCGGCGAAACTCCGTCGGAGGTTAGCTGCCGACCTTCGCGCGGCGGTCTTCCAGCTCCGCCTGCAGTCTGCGCCAATCCGCCAAGAACCGCTCGATCCCCTGGTCAGTCAGGGGGTGTCGGAACAGCGACTCCAGCGTGGCGAACGGCATCGTCGCGATGTCGGCGCCGGCTCGGGCTGCCTCCAGCACGTGCAGGGGACTGCGCAGGCTGGCGGCCAGCACCTGCGTGTCGTAACCGTACGACTGGAGGATCTCGACCGCGTCGCGCACGACGTCCATGCCGACGTGGCCGATGTCGTCCAGGCGGCCCACGAACGGGCTCACGAAGTACGCACCCGCCTTGGCCGCCAGCAACGCCTGCATCGGCGTGAACACCAGGGTCACATTGGTGCGGATGTTGCGGTCACGCAGCGCCACGACCGCCCGCAACCCCTCCGGGGTCATGGGGACCTTGACCACCACGTTGTCCACCCAGCCCACGAACTCCTCTGCCTCCCGGACCATGCCCTCGGCGTCGAGGCTCGTGGTTTCCACGCTGATCGGCCCCCGCACGTAGCGCGCGATCTCCTGGATCAAAGCCCTGTGCTCCCGCCCTTCCCGGGCGACGAGCGTGGGGTTGGTCGTCACACCGTCCAGGATGCCCCACGAGGCCGCCGTGCGGACCTGTTCGACGTTGGCGGTGTCCAGGAAGAACTTCATCGCCTACGGACCCTTCGCCTCGATATACGTCACGTCCCCGACGTCTCCCTGCACCAGCATCGCCAATTCGTCGTTCGGTTTCAAGTCGCCCAGCTGCGCCGGCCGGTCGTTGCGATAGACGGCGAGGACCGGCGAGAGTCGAAAGTTGCGGATGGTGGCCCCCTCGGAGATCGACAGGATGGCCGGGTTGCCGGGCTGGATGGCGCGCAGCCGTCCCTTGATGAAGTTGTAGCGGCCCAGCACCTCCATCACGACGTCGAGGGCGACCGCGGCGTCCAGGCGCGTGGCCGGCTCGTTGGGCCGCACCCGGTTGTTGGCCAGCGCCAGCATCCTGCGCTCGATCCCCAAAGCCACGTAGCCCCGGTGCTCGGCCTTCACGTCGGCGGCGTCGGCGGCCTGGATGGTGCTGCCGCGCTTGGCCATCGCCTCCTGCTCCAGCCCCGAAGCCCGGATCGCGTACTCGGCGACCTCAGCGCGCGAGATGTCGGCGCGCGGACGGAAGGTGTTGTCCGGAAATGCAGAAACGAACCCCTTCGTGTAGAAGATCGTCACCGGCGCGAGCTGGGGCCGGGAGGTCACCACGCCGATGATCTCGTAGCGTCCGGGTGGGACGGGCCGGTCGTTCTGATCCAGCTGCCGCCACCCCGCTGTCTCGCCCACTAGGACCCGCTGGTTGGGCTGCACCGTCAGCCGCAACCCCTGCGTCGTGAACTGCTGGCCCAGCGACCAGCGGGCGACCTCCGCGCCGGCCTGGTTGCGGATGATGAAGTCGAACTGCTGCGAGGTCGGAAACTCCAGCTCGACCGCCCGGCCCGACGTGTTGCGCACCCACAGCCGCAGGCGGATGTTCTCTCCCGGGCCATAGGTACCCTTGTCGGTCTCCATGATGACCTCGATCTCCTGCGTGCGCCGCACCGCGGTGGTCTGGTTCACCGTCCCGGAATGGACGAGCGCCGCCAGCATCCCGCGGGCCGCCGCGGGGATCTCGTTCAGGTCCCGGTACTCCGGCAGCGTGCCTCCACCTTCCCGCAGGCCCACCGCACGGCCCAGCGCCAGGACGAAGTCCAGCCGGTTGATCTTGTCGTCAGGGCGGAACCGTCGGTCCTGGGGGATCTCGAAGACACCCCGGGCCGCCAGTTTCTCGAGCATCCGCTGCTCAGGCCGGCCGGCGACGTCGGTGTAGATCTGTGCAGCCACCGCTGCTCCCGCGAGCGCGGTGACCAGCAGGGCTACTAGCGTGCGAACGGCAAGACGCTTCATCGCTTCCACGGTCCTCCTGGGTTTCGAAACGTCGCGACTGGGGGATCGAGCGGGCCGCGAGCGGTCAGTCCTCGCGCGACTCGGTTGCAGCGTCGGCAGCCTGCGCCTCGGGCTTGCCCTCCGAAGCCCGGAGCTCTCCGAGTTCGTGCTCAAGGCGCTGGATCTGCCGGTCGACGTCCTCGGCCTGCGCGCACAGCCCGGCGAGATCGGGATCGGCGAGCGACCCAGACCGGAACCGCGCGTGCACCAGACGGCCGATCTCTTCATAGTGGCTGTTCAGCTTGGCCTGCAGGTTTCCGATCTCCAGCCGCACGCGCGCCATGCGCGCGAGCCTCTCCGACTCGCGCGCCACCGAGGTCGCCCCCTCCTTGACCGACCGGACGACCTTGTCCAAAAACTCGCGGGCCATCGCCACGGTCGCATTATAACATCCCCACCCCGGCGGGCACTGTCTCGGTACGGCGCGGCCGTCCCGTCTGCTACGATCCTGGGTATGCACGACGTGCAGGCCGACCTCCGACAAGCGATCCGGCGTGCGGTCGCGGCGATCGGCGCGGATGCGTCCGTCGAGATCCGACTCCAGCCCACACCCCCCGAGCGACCCGGAGACTACGGCACGCCGGTCGCTTTCACCCTCGCCAGGATGCTGCGCCGACCACCGGCACAGATCGCGGCCGAACTCGCCTCCGCGATCGAGCCCCCGCACGGCGTGCGCCGCGTCGAGGCCGCCGGGGGCTACCTGAACTTCACGTTCGAACCCGGCCACCTCACGCAAGCCGCAGCGCGACCGCTGGAGCCATTCCCGCACCGGCCCGGCAAGGTCATGGTCGAGCACTCCTCGGTCAACCCTAACAAGGAGCTGCATGTGGGCCACCTGCGCAACGTGGCGCTGGGTGACGCGATCGCCCGCATCCTGGCCTACGCCGGCCACCGCGTCGAGGTCACGAACTATATCGACGACACCGGTCGGCAGGTCGCCGAGTCGCTGTTCGCCGTCCGCCACTACGGACTGCGCCACGACGGGACCCGCAAGTACGACCACTGGGTGGGCGAAGCCTACGTCCGGTTGCACCGCGACATGGAGGACGCAGCACGCCTCGCCGAGCTGGAACCGGGGATCCGCCAGACGATCCACCGTCTGGAGTCGGGTGAACTGCGCGGGGAGGTCGAGCGGATCCTCCGGGCGCAACTGCAGACGATATGGCGCCTGGGCGCCGAGTACGACCTGCTCGTGTGGGAGTCCGACATCGTCCGCAGCGGGCTCCTGCACCAGGCGATCGCCCTGCTGGAACGCAACCCGCACGTCTTCCGGCCCACCGAGGGCAAGTACGCCGGCGCGCTGGTGATGGACACCTCCCCGTTCGTGGCAGGGCTGGAAGACCCCTACCTCGTACTGCTGAGGTCCGACGGGACCGCAACGTATCCGGCCAAGGACATCGCGTTCCAGTTTTGGAAGATGGGGTTGCTGGGAGGCTTGGCCTACGCGCGGTTCGACACGCAGCCGTCGGGAAGGCCGCTGTACACGACGGTGCCCGAGGGCAAGCCGGACATGCCGTTCGGCGGCTGCGACGAGACGATCAACGTCATCGACGTGACCCAGAGCTATCCGCAGCTCGTCGTCCGCACCGCGCTCGCGGTGGCCGGCCGTCCCGATCTGGCCCAGCGCGCCCACCACCTCGCCTACGAGACGGTGACGCTGGAGGGCAGGCGCATCTCCGGTCGACGGGGGCATACGATCTCGGTCGACGACCTCGTCGCGGAGGCGGTCCGACGGGCTCGAACCGTGGTTGCCGAGAAAAACCCTGACCATCCCGACCCCGACGGCGTGGCCGAGACAGTCGGCATCGGTGCGCTGCGGTTTGCGATGGTCAAGACGGAGCCACGACGGCAGATCGACTTCCGTTGGGAGCAGGCGCTGTCGTTCGACGGTGACTCCGGGCCGTACGTGCAGTACGCGCATGCCCGCGCCGACTCGATCCTCCGAAAGGCCGCCGACGCGGGGCTGTCGACAGAAGCCCCCGACTACGACCTCGTGACGTCGTACGAAGTCGGGCTGGCGAAGGCGTTGCTGGGGTTCCCCGAAGCGGTGCTCTCGTCGGCCGCAGAACGCACGCCGCACATCCTCGCCCAGTATCTGCTCGACCTCAGCGCCGCCTGGAACGCCTACTACAACGCCCGCAACCCCGACGGGAGCTCGGCCACCTCGGTGATCCACGCGCCGCCCGGGTTGCGCGGCGCGCGCCTCGCTCTCACCCGTCAGGTGCGCGACGTCCTGCGCACCGGACTGGACCTGCTCGGAGTCCCTGCACCGGAGATGATGTAGCCACCGGCCCGGCGGGAAGCCACCGCGCTCCGTCGAATACCAAAGAGGACCGCTGACGGTCAGGGGGGCGCCTCATGGAAAGGGCATTGATGCTCGACTTCGTAAAGGTTACCGAGGCCGCAGCGCTGGCGGCCGCCCGGTTGATGGGCAAGGGTGACAACGAGGCCGCCGACGCGGCCGCGGTGCAGGCGATGCGGTCGGCGATGTCCGAGCTGGACATCCGCGGGCGCATCGTGATCGGTGAGGGCGAGCGCGACGAGGCGCCCATGCTCTACATCGGCGAGGAGGTCGGCGCGGGCAACGGTTCCGAGGTCGACATCGCAGTCGACCCCCTCGAAGGGACGAACCTGGTGGCCAAGGGGCTGCCCAACGCGATCTCCGTCATCGCCGTCAGCGAGCGGGGCGGGATCCTGTACGCGCCCGACATCTACATGGAGAAACTCATCGTCGGCCCGTCCTCCGCAGGCCGCGTGGACCTCCGTTGGCCGGTCGCGCGGAACCTGAACACGATCGCCTCGTCGTTGCGTCGCTCGGTCCACGACATCACGGTCGTGATCCTCGATCGGCCGCGGCACGCCGAGCTGATCCAGCAGGTACGGGACGCCGGTGCGCGGATCCGGTTGATCTCCGACGGAGACGTCTCGGCCGCGATCGCGGCGGCTGTCTCGGGCACCGGCGTGCACGCTGTCATGGGAGTGGGCGGTGCGCCCGAAGGCGTGCTGGCGGCGGCGGCCCTGCGCTGCCTGGGTGGGGAGATCCAGGGCCGCTTCTGGTTCCGCAGCGACGAAGAGCGCGAGCGGGTGCGCTGCATGGGGATCTCCGACCCCGATCGGGTCTTTTTCACCGAGGACCTGGTCCCCGGGCGCAACGTGATCTTCTCGTGCACCGGGATCACCGACGGCGACCTGTTCAAGGGCGTCCTGTACTTCGCCGGCGGCATGCGCACCCACACGCTGGTCATGACTGCGGCCAGCGGCGAGATCCGCTTCGTGGACAGCGTCTACGTGACCGACCGCGAGCGGATCGGGGCGATCCGGCTCCTGTAGCCGCAGACGGCGGGCCGCCGACCCTCGATGGCGCGTCCCCTCACTGGGGCGGCCGCTGGCCGAGCGTCACGTCGAGCGACAGGCGCTGCCCACCGCGCAGGACGGTGACCCGGACGGTGTCGCCCACCTTGCGGTTGAAGATCTCTCCCTGGAAGTCGGCACCGCGCTCGATCTTCCGTCCGTCCAGTTCCACGAGGATGTCCAGCGGACGGATGCCGGCCCGCTCCGCCCCACTGCCGGGCACGACCTGCTGCACGAGCACGCCGTGGTCTGCGGCGAGCCCGTAAGCGGAGGCGACCTCGGGGGTGATCTCGATGTAGGCGATGCCGAAAAACGGGCGCTGCACCGTTCCGGTGCGGATCAGCTGATCCATGATCGTGCGGGCGACCGACGAAGGGATCGCAAAGCCGATCCCCTGCGCCTGCGGGATGATCGCGGTGTTGATGCCGATCACCTGGCCGGCGCTGTTGACCAGCGGACCTCCGCTGTTGCCGGGGTTGATGGGCGCGTCCGTCTGGATCAGGTTGTCCAGCGAGACCCCGCTGGCGGGGTCGCGGATCGTGCGGTTCAGGGCGCTGACCACGCCGACCGTCACCGTGCTGCCCAGACCGAACGGGTTGCCGATGGCGATGGCCATCTGGCCAACCTTGAGGGCCTGCGAATCGCCCAGCTCGGCGGCCGGCAGCCTGTCCTGGCTGTCGACTTTGAGCACGGCGAGGTCGGACAGGGGATCGGTCCCCACGATCCGCCCGTCGAGCGTCCGGCCGTTGAGCAGCGTGACCTTGATCTCCCGCGCGCCGCGGACGACGTGGTCGTTCGTGAGGATGTAGCCGTCCGGGCTGACGATGACGCCGGAGCCGGCACCCTGCCGCGGGAAGAGCTGGCCGAAGAAGTCGGGCGTGACCGCCACGGTTCGGATGTTCACCACCGCGGGCCGCACCTGCTCGACCACCCGGATGACGACCGACTCCTCGCGCTCGACGCGCGTAACACCGGCGCCGGGCGTCACAGGCGAGGCGGGTTGACCGGGCGACCACTGCGGTGGGGCCTGCGGGAGCGCCCGGGGGGCGAAGTAGCCACCGAGGGCACCCCCGACGAGGGACAGCAGCACGATCAGGACGACGGTCCCCGATCCCATCCCGCGCCTGGGCGGAGGGGGCGGGGGCGGTGCCTCCGGCGGCGGCGGTGTGTAGACTCGGTACGGTGTCGTAGACATGGGATCCATCCACCTCACACAATTGCATCATCTCACGGGCCCGGGCGAGATGCCCACTCTGCCCGAGGCGATATCACTACTGTTGAACATCCCCCGTGAAGAGGTGATGAATGCATCTGCGGCCGCTGCGGATCGGAGAGATCCTCGACGGTGCGGTGCGTCTGTATCGTGACAATTTTGTCCCGTTCGTGTTGATGACCGCGGCCGTCTACCTGCCGTTTTACGTCCTCGTCTACCTGTTGGTCGGCACCCTGTCACCGCGCGTGAACCTGCCGGAGATCGCATCGCAAGCGGGCGGGTTGTCGTCCCTGTTGTTCTTCTTCACCGCCTACCCGCTCGGGTCCGGGATGCTCGCCTACGCCGCCAGCGAACACGTGCTCGGCCGCACCGTGCGGGTCGGCGACGCCCTGCGCCGGATGCTGGGACACGCCACCACGCTGCTGGCGGTCGTCTTTTTGCTCGTGCTGTCGGTGAGCGCGATCCTCGGCACGACCGTGCTGCTGTTCGTCGCGCCGATGGCGGCCGGTGCGCTCGTACCCGGCTTTCTGCCGGGCGCCGTCGCGATCGCCGCGCTGGCGGCCGCGGCCGCGCTGGTGGCGATCGTGCTGATCTACGTGCGCTGGCAACTGTTTCCGCAGGCGGTCGTCGTCGAACGTCTGGGTGCGGTGGCATCCCTGCAGCGGTCCTGGCGGCTGACCGCGGGTTTCGGCTGGAAGGCGTTCGCCATCCTGCTGCTGCTGTCGCTGCTGATCTCCGTCGTACAGGTCGCAGCCGTCGCCGTGGGCACGCTGGCGCTGCGGTTCGCCGCAGTGGGCGTGCGGACGGAGGACGTCGCCGGGGCAGGACAGCTGCTGTACGCGCTGATCGGCGTCGTGCTGGAGCCCATGCGGATGGCGGGGATGACACTGCTGTACTACGACCTGCGCGTGCGCAAGGAAGGCTTGGATCTGCAGATCCTCGCGCGGGACCTGCGGCGGGGGGCGCCCGAGGTGGCAGGGTGATCGCGGTGGCGGCTGCGGCGCGCCCCGCTGCGGACCAGATCCGGCGCTGGGCCGCCGAAGCAGTGGAGGGGCTGCGGCCCGACCCGGTCCAGAGTCTGTGGCAGCAGCTGCTCGAGCAGGTCGCGCGGTGGTGGGACACGATCGTCTTGCCCACCGGCGGGCTGTCCGCCGGCGGCGCGGCGGCGGTGGTGGTCGCGTTGCTCTCGGTGGTCGCCGTCGCATTGCTGCTCCGCCGCACGCACATTCGGATGGCCCACAGGTCGCGCGCGGCGCATACCTCGCCCCAACCTGAAACCGAGGACGGTGACCCGGAGGTCGCCCGGGCCGCCGCGGCGGCGCTCGCTGCGGCGGGACGTTACCGGGACGCCGTACGGGCGCGCTACCGCGCCATGCTGGCGGAACTGGAGCGACGAGGTGCGCTGCCGCCCTGTCCGGCGCGGACGAACTGGGAGGCGGTGGCGGTGTTGCGGACAGAACCGGTCGGCGCGCCGCTGTGGGAGGCGACGACGGTGTTCGAGCGTGTGTGGTACGGCATGGCGCAGGCCGGGCCGGAGACGTACGCGCAGGCGGACCGGTTGTGCGACGCGGTCGAACGTGCACAGGCTGCGGCATGACCATACGTCAGAAGATCGGGATCGCGCAGATGCTCCTGGTGGCAGGAGCCCTGGCCGCCCTGTGGTGGCTGAACGCCCGCATCGTGCAGCAGCGCCCGCCCGTGCAGGCGCCTGTACCCTTCAGCACGTTCAACAGCACCGAAAGCGGTATGCGCGCTGTGCTGTTGCTGGCCCAGCGCATGGGCATCCGCGCGTTCGCCTGGCGCGATCCCTACGACGAGCTCGCGCCGCGCATCGCCGTACTGTGGACGACGCCGGCGACCGTCCCCTCGCGTGATCCGGCGATCGCGCGTTGGGTGCGCAGCGGTGGGACGCTGATCTACCAGGGACACCCCGACCAGGCGCCCTTCCTCGGCGAACCCTCCAACCGGCGGGCGGCTGCGCTGGCACCGCCGGCCGGTCGTGTCCGCCAGGTGTGGGGCACACCCGACGTGGCGCGCGACGTGCGCCGGGTCTGGGTCACCACGGGCGTGCGCGGGCGGCCGGGGACGGTGCTGCTGGCCGATTCAGCGGGTCCGCTGATCACCGAGCACCGTCTGGGGGCCGGCCGGGTCGTTGTGATCGCCGACAGCCACCTGTTCACCAACCGCCACCTGGCCGCCGAAGACAACGCAGTCCTGGCCGCCAACCTGCTCTTCCGTTACGCAGACGGGCGAGCGGTCGCGTTCGACGAGGTGGTCCACGGCTTCGGAGGCCAGCCGCGCAGCCCTTGGTCGCGCCTGCTCGGAGGCAACGTGGGTTGGGGCCTGGTGCAGGTCGCCCTCGCGGCCGCGCTGCTCGCACTGTCGGCCGGGTCCCACCTGGGGCCTCCGGTGCCGCTGCCTGAGCCGGAGCGCACCCGCTACGCGGTCGAGTACGTGCACTCCATGGCCAGCCTGTATCGCCGTGCCGGAGCGCGCCGTGCCGCCGCCACTGCGCTGTGGGACCACTGGCGCCGGGAGGTGGCGCCCAGACTCGGGCTGAGCGCCGCATCCGGACCCGAGGTCATCGCGTCCCGCCTGTCCGAACGCGACCGAGGGGGGTTCCGCCGCGCGCTGCAGGTGCTGGAAGCCGGGGTGCGGTCCGACGCCGACCTCGTGGAGTTCGCAGCCACCCTAGAGAAGCTGCGCAGGCAGATCCTGGGAGAGGGCGCGGTACCCTACGTCCGGAGATCCCAGAGCACGAAGCCGCGAACACTGACGGAGAACCGCTGACGACCTATCGTGGAGTCCGGAATGTTCGAGCGCATCGCACAGACGGCACGTCGCATCGCCGACGAACTCGCCAAGGCGGTGGTCGGACAGCGCGAGGTGGTTGACCTGCTCCTCGTGGCGCTGCTCAGCCGCGGGCACGTGTTGTTGGAGGGCGTACCGGGCGTCGCCAAGACCCTGCTCGCCAAAGCACTTGCCCGGACGCTGGACTGCGAGTTCGCCCGGATCCAGCTCACGCCCGATCTCATGCCCGCCGACGTCGTGGGCACGAGCGTGTTCTCCGTCACGGAGGGCACGTTCCACCTCCGCCGCGGACCCGTCTTCACGAACGTCCTGCTGGCGGACGAGATCAACCGCACGCCGCCCAAGACGCAGTCGGCCCTGCTGGAGGCGATGGAGGAGCGGCAGGTCACGATCGACGGCCGGCGCCACGCGCTGCCGGAACCCTTCATGGTGCTGGCCACGCAGAACCCGGTCGAGTACGAGGGGACCTACCCCCTGCCGGAGGCGCAGCTGGACCGCTTCCTGCTCAAGGTCGTCGTCCCCTACCCCGACCCCGACGAGGAGGTGGAGATCCTCAACCGCTTTCACGCCGGCTTCGACCCGCACCGGATCGTCGAGTCCTCGCTTCGCCCGGTGCTGCCGCGAGCCGCGATCGCCGAACTGCAGGGCGCGGTTCAGGAGGTGACGGTTGCGCCCCAGCTGATCGCCTACGTCGGGCAGATCGCCGCCCGCACGCGGACTTCGCCGACGATCCTGTTGGGGGCGAGCCCGCGCGCGGCAGCCAACCTGCTCGTCTGCAGCAAGGCGCTGGCAGCCCTACGGGGCAGGGACTTCGTGATCCCCGACGACGTCAAGCAGCTGGCCTACCCGGTGCTGCGCCACAGGATCCTGCTCCGCCCCGAGTCGGAGATCGAGGGCATAACACCCGACATGGCCATCCGGGAGGTCGTCGAGGCCGTGCCCGTTCCCCGATAGCGGTGCGTGCCATCCCCCGACGTCGACGACGGATGCGTGAGGGAGCCGGATGATCCCCTCTGCCCGTCTGGTGGCCCTCGCCGCCGCGGGTGCCGCGGCCGTGTGGATCGCGCCCGAGGGGACGGGGATCGGCGTGCTGGCCGCCTACAACACCGCCCTCGCCCTACTCGTGATCGTCGACGCGCTCCTGCCGCCCCGGCCCCAGCAGGTCGCAGTGCGGCGCACCGTGCCGTCGGTGCTGTCCAACGGCGCGGCCAACCGCGTCGTGCTGACCGCAACGAACCGCGCCAGCAGGCCCGTCCGCCTGGTGGTGCGCGACGAATTCCCGCACGAGTTCGAGGCATCGGCGACGCAGCCGACGTTGCACCTGGCGCCCGGGACCAGCGGGGAGGTCGCCTACACCGTTCGACCCAGGCGCAGGGGCGCATACCGCTTCGGCGACATCCACTTCCGGTTGTGGGGCACGCTCGGACTCCTACAGAAGACCGGCCGTGTGTCAGCCTCCCGGTCCGTGCGCGTCTACCCCAACCTGTGGGAGCTGCGTAAGTACGAACTGCTCAGCCGCCGGAACCGGCTGGCAGAGATCGGATTGCGCGCCGCGCGCCGTTTCGGCACCGGCACCGAGTTCGAGTCGGTGCGCGAGTACGTCGCCGGGGACGACGTGCGCCGCATCAACTGGAAGGCGACCGCGCGGCGCGGGCGGCCCATGACCAACGAGTACGACATCGAGCGCAGCCGCAACGTGATCCTGGTCCTGGAGACCGGGAGGCTGATGGCGTCGTGGATCGGCGACGTGCGCAAGCTGGACCTGGTGATCAATGCGGCGGTCCTCGTCGGGCAGGTCGCCGCCGACAACGGCGACAAGGTGGGCCTGCTCGCGTTCGGGCCCCGCCGGGCCATCTACGTTCCGCCCCGCAGGGGGCGCTCCCAGGTGGGTCGCATCCTACGAGCGATCTACGACCTGCAACCCGAACGCGTCGAGCCGGACTACGAGCACGCGCTGACAGACCTGTGGGTCCGAAACCGCCAGCGCTCGCTGGTCGTGGTCTTCACCGAACTGATCGACCCCGAGGCTTCGCAGACGATCCTGCGGCCGCTCGTGCGTCTGGCTGCGCGCCACCAGGTGGTCTGCGTCATGGTGCAAGATCCGCCGATGGTCGCCCTCGGGCACCGCCTGCCCAAGGATGCAGTCGAGGCGTACGAGAAGGCCCTAGCGGCCTCCGCGCTGCGGCAGCGCGACCGCGCGGTGGCCTTACTCCACTCTCGCGGCATCCCGGTCGTCGACCGCCCGCCGGAGGCGCTCTCGATCGCCGTCATCAACAAGTACCTGGAGATCAAGGGGACGGCCAGGGCCTAGACCCGCCGCGTCCACCGTGTGGACGATCGCCGTTTCTGCTCCTCCCCCTGCGGGGTCACGCTGCGCAGTCCGTCATTCCCAAGGGGCGAGGCACATTAAGGCCCCCAGCGGTACCCGTCGTCACCGCCGCGCCGATCCTCCTGATACCCGCCGAGACTCTACCGGCGCGTGGGGACGCTCCCGACGCTGCCCGCACATGCTTGGCGAGGGCGGTGGGCGGGTGTGGACTGCAAGCATGTCATGTAATATCATTACATTTAGATCTAATAATATAAGGAGTCAGGTCATGCTCATGATCGCCCAGCCGCAGGCCGTCGGCCTGAAGGCGAAGTTGTTTCGGGGGTTTGCCGATCCGTCGCGCCTGGCGATCCTCGAGGCGCTGCGCGCCGGGCCACTGACCGTGACCGAGCTCGTCGGTCTAACCGGACTGGGTCAGTCGAACGTATCGAACCACCTGGCCTGCCTGCGTGACTGCGGTTTGGTCGTGCGGGAGCCCCGCGGCCGGCATACCCGGTACCGGCTGGCCGAGCGCCGGGTCGAGACTCTACTCCGGACGGCCGACGAGGTGCTGGCCGAAGTCGCCCGCGGCGTCTATGAGTGCACGCGCTACGCCGCAAACACCCCGCCGCGCCACATCTCGCGGAGGTGACAAGGGGTGGGGCGAACCCACACGATCGAGATCCCCGTGTCGGGCATGGATTGTGGCGAGTGCGCCGCACACGTCCGGCGGGCCGTGGAGGAGCTGCCCGGCGTCGAGTCCGTCCGCGTCCTCTTGGGAGCGGGCAAGGCCGTCGTCCGGCTGGATCCGGCGCGCGTCTCGCCGGCGGCCGTGCGCCGAGCGATCGAAGCCGCGGGATATTCCGCGCCGACCCGTCCCCCGGCGGCCGAGGGCGCGCTGCACCGGCCGTTTTTGACCGCCCTCGGCGTGGTCTTTGGGATCGTGTTGTTCGCCGTCGCCGCCGGCGAGTGGCTCGGGTTGTTCGACCGCTTCACCGCCCGCGTGCCTTGGCCGGTCGGCGCGGCGATCGCGCTCGGGGCCGGCTATCCCGTCTTTCGGAACGTCGTCCGCGCAGCGCTGCGCCGTCGCATTACTGCCCACACCTTGATGACGCTGGGCGTGGTGGCGGCGCTGGCGGTCGGGGAGTGGGCCACCGCCCTGGTGCTGGTCTTCTTTATTCGCCTCGGCGACTACGTGGAGCGCTTCACCACCGACCGAGCGCGCAGTGCGATCCGTGATCTGACGGCCATGGCCCCCCAGATGGCACGGCTGGAGCGGGACGGCCGCGAAGTCGAGATCCCCGTCGAGGGCGTGCGGGTCGGCGAGATCGTCGTCGTCCGCCCCGGTGAGCGCATCCCGGTCGACGGCGAAGTCGTCGCCGGGACCGCCACAGTGGACCAAGCCGCCATCACGGGCGAGGCGATGCCCGCGGAGGTCGGACCCGGCTCGAAGGTATTCGCCGCGACGATCGCCACCTTGGGCAGCCTTCGCATCCGGGCGACCCATGTGGGATCGGACTCGACGTTCGGCCGCGTGATCCGCCTGGTGGAAGAGGCCGAAGCCCACAAGGCCGAAGTCCACCGCACCGCGGACCGGTTCGCAGCCTACTACCTCCCGGTCGTGGCGGCCATCGGCGGTCTCACGCTCCTGGTGCGCCGCGACCCGCTGGCGATGGCGGCGGTCTTCGCAGTCGCCTGCTCTTGCTCGTTCGCGCTGGCGACACCTATCGCGATGCTCGCGTCGATCGGCGCCGCCGCCCGGCGGGGCGTCCTCGTCAAGGGCGGCCGCTACCTCGAGGCGCTGGCACGCGCCGACGTCGTGCTCGTAGACAAGACCGGCACGCTCACGACCGGGCGCCCGCGCATCACCGAAGTGCTGGCGATGAACGGCGCCTCGCCGGACGATGTGCTGGCCCTGGCGGCTTCCGCTGAACGGGACTCCGAGCACCCGCTCGCCCGAGCGGTGCGCCACGCGGCACAGCACCGCGGCCTGGCATCGCTACCGGTCGAGGCGTTCGAGGCGCTGCCCGGTGCGGGCGTCCGCGCCCGCGTGGACGGCCATCTGGTCGCCGTCGGCAGCGAGCGGATCGTCCCGGAACCGGACGCGGCGGCACGGACCCAGCTGCGGGACGGCCAGACGCCGCTGTACGTGGTACGCGATGGAAAACTGATCGGCGTTCTGGCCGCCAGTGACTCCGTCCGCGACGACGCGGTGGGCGCCATACGGGCGCTGCAGGCCACGGGAATCCGCACGATCGAGTTGCTCACCGGCGACAACGAAGCATCCGCCGCCACCGTCGCCGATGCAGTCGGCATCCCCTACCGCGCGAACCTGCTACCCGCAGACAAACTCGCCGTCGTCGGGGAATACCAGGCCGCCGGACACACCGTCGTGATGGTCGGCGACGGGGTCAACGACGCGCCGGCGCTGGCACGCGCTGACGTCGGGATCGCGCTGGGTGCCGCGGGGCACGACGTCGCGATCGAGGCCGCGCACGTCGCGCTGCTGCGCGACGACTGGCACCTGGTGCCCGCCCTGTTCGAGATCGCGCGCCGGACGATGGGGGTGGTTCGGCTGAACATCGGCTTCACGACCCTCTACAACCTGGTCGGGATCTCACTGGCCGCCCTGGGCTACCTGCCCCCGATCTTCGCCGCCGCCGCGCAGTCGCTGCCCGACATCGGCATCCTCGCCAACTCCTCGCGTCTGCTGCGGCAGGGCCGATCTGCCGCTCACCCCGCCGGCCGGGCGGCGGGCGGCACACGCCCGCGCAGCACGTAGATCACGAAGACCGCTTCCGACAGAACGCCCACCGCCAGCTTGGTCGCGTTGTCGCCCGGAAAGAAACTCAAGAAGCCTTCGATGACCGCGGCGGCCACGAACAGCGGGACGGTGACGGCGAGAAGTCGGCCGCCCTCGCGCGAGCGGACCACGAGCGCGTCCTTGCGTGTGTGCATCCCGGGTGCAACGAGCGCCCAGCCGATGACGAGCCCCGCCCCGCCCGCCAGGACGATCGCCGTGAGTTCGAGGAATCCGTGGGCCAAGATCGCCGACCAGAACGGGAACGCCAACCCGTACTGGTGGAAGACCGCGCTCACCGCGCCCAACATCAGGCCGTTGAGCACCAGGACGTACGCGGTCAGGCCACCGAAGAGGATCCCTCCGCCGAAGGCGAGCATGGCCACGCGCAGGTTGTTGGTCAGCACCGCGCTGGTCAGATACGGGGCCTGCTCGCGCACCACGTCAGGGCCGGCGCGACCGGCTTCTACACGTTCGACCACTTCCTCGAAGAAATCCGGGACGAACGCCCGCAACGCCTGCGGGTCCGAACCGCCGACGGCGAACGCCACGGCGAAGCCGGCGGCGAGCAACCCCACCGCCACCGACCAGAATGGCCACGTGCGCAGCACCACCCGCGGGGCTTCGTCACGGTAGAACCGCCACACCCCGCGCATCCCCTGCGAAGGAGGCTGGTAGATCACGTGGTGCGCACCAGAAACCAGTCGGTTCAGGTAGGGGACGAGGTCGGGATAGGCAGCCCTCGCACGGGCCAGGTCGGCGGCCGTCCGGTGGTACAGGCGATCGAGTTCAGCCAGTTCTGGTTCTGACAGGCGCCACACGCGGCCGCGGTCCGCCTTGCGGACGAGCGCCTCGAGCCGGTCCCAGGCGGCCTGCCGGGTCTCGATGAAACGGTCGACGGTCATGGGAGGGTCCGCGCGGCGCCTTGTGACGGTCCGGTGCGTGTTCCATACTGCGTACTGTGGAGGACCGCGCCACCATCCTAACACCCGAACAGGTGGAGATCTCCTACGAGATCGCCGGGTTGGGCTCTCGGTTCGTCGCCGCGCTCATCGACACGGTCGTCCAACTCGCGGTCCTGGCCGCACTCCTGATCGGATTCGCCTCCACGGCACAGATCGAGGGTGCCCTGCGGGGTTACGTGTGGTGGCAGCTTGCGATTGTCCTGCTCGCGGTGTTTGCGATCTTCCCCGGGTACTTCATCTTCTTCGAAACGGCGTGGAACGGGCAGACGCCGGGCAAGCGGGCGGTCGGGATTCGCGTGGTGCGCGACGACGGTCGACCGGTGGGCTTTGCGCAGGCCGCGATCCGCAACGTCGTGCGGCTCGTGGACTTCTTGCCGCTATCCTACGGGGTCGGCGTGATCACGATGCTCCTCAACCGCGCACAGCGCCGTCTGGGCGACTTCGCCGCCGGGACGATCGTGATCCACGATGCGGTCGCACAGCGGCCCCGCGCCCTGCGGACGACGCCGGTGCCCCCCGGACGCGTGCCCCCGCGTCGGTTGCGTCCGCAGGAGTACGAACTCGTCCGCCGCTTCCTGCTGCGACGCACCGAACTCGCACCCGACGCGCGGGCGCAGCGCGCGAGGGAGATCGCGCAGGCGCTGGGGGTGGACGGCGACACCGGTACGAGTGCCGAGGAACTGCTGGAGGCGCTGGCGGCATCCCACCGCGGGGGTGGATCGGGCCACAACGCCTAGCCGAGCCGGCCCGGTCCGTACGGGCGGCGCAGGAGCCCCGTCACCGGCCGTGGAAGTCAACGATCCACGGTGACGGCGTCGCAGCGGGCGTCGGGGGCCCGGCCCCGGCGCCGGCCCAAAGCCCCAACAGGATCTTGAAGTGGGTCATCTCCAGCAGCGCGCCGTTGTCCTTGCCCACCAGCGGCGGCATGAGCTGCCACGGCCCCTCTCGCAGCCGCACCATCACGAGGAACCGCTCCGCCATCCGCCGCATCCACTCCTCGTCGGTGAGGTCGGCGCTCTCGTAGCGCGGCATGATGAACGAGGAGAACAGCGGCTGCGTACCCTGCGGCGACGGATCGAGGGGGTTGACCGGGCCGACGACCATCCACTGCGTCCCCAGGATCGCGCCGATCAGCTCCGCGCTGTGCGCGTGGTCCCGCGGAATGATCTGGAAGCCTCCCACCTGGCCGATGGGCGAGGTGGAGATGTCGATGACACCGGGGTGGTTGGCGCGGACGCGGCCGACGCCCACGTACTCCGTGCCCCCGAACCGCCCGACACCGGCCACCGGACGCAGGACGACGGCCACGACCCGCTCGCTGCGGTCCGCGTACCGCGCTCGGACCAACCCGCCGAACCGATTCTCGAACTCGATCTCCAGCGGATAGCGGGCGGGCCGCTGCACCGTGATGACCATCCGGTCGCCGATCCGCGGCGCCTGCTCGGCGAGCGGTACCACGCCGTCGGGCCGCTCGACGACGACGGGGTTGCCGACGAACGGGGCGAACCGGCCCCCGAAGATCGCGGTGCCGCCCGGTATGTCGGTGCCGACGACGTGCCGCCCGCCCGGCGCACCGCGCGGCATCAAGCTGACGATGAGGCCGCGGCCTTCCGGCGAGTCGCCCACCTTGATGTGCACCGCGTTCGCGCCGCTCGCCACCACGGTCCCCGGCGTGCCCCAGCGCGCGGCGTTGAACCCGACCGCGACGTCCTCCGCCGGACGCGCGACATGCCCGATGGCGCGCCACGTCGCGCCGCGATCCACGCTGGCCTCGATCGCACCGCCGGCCTGGTGGTCCAACCGCACCCGGTACACTTCGACCATCTCCGGTGGCGGCGGGCTCTGTGCCCCCACCGGTACGGCGACGAGCGCGAGCGTACACAGCAGCAGGATCCGCCGCATCGACCAGACCCTCACACATCACTCTAGCACCCCGTGACCGCCGCCGAACGGCAGACCGAGAGGATAAGGCCGCGCGCGCAAAGAAAGGCCATACGATGCTGAACTGGCTGCGACGGCCCAAGTACAACGCCGTGGAGCGGCGTGAACTGCCGGCCGGCCTGTGGGTGAAGTGTCCGAAGTGCGCCCAGCTCGTGTATCGTAAGGAACTGGAGCGCAACCTGAAGGTCTGTCCCAAGTGCGGGCACCACCACCGGATCAGCGGCCCGGAGCGGCTCGCACTCATCGTGGACGAGGGGACGTTCGAGGAGTGGGACGCGGAACTGGCGTCCACCGACCCGCTGGGCTTTCCGAACTACGCGCGCCGGTACCAGGAGGTGCGCCAGCGCACCGGCCGCAACGACGCGGTGATCACGGGCGAGGGGTTGATCCTCCGCGTCCGTGTGGCCGCGGCATTCATGGACTTCGAGTTCTTCGGCGGCAGCATGGGGTCCGTGGTGGGCGAGAAGGTCACGCGCATGTTCGAGCGGGCGGTCGCGCGCGGGCTGCCGGTCGTCACGTTCAGCGCCAGCGGCGGCGCACGGATGCAGGAAGGAGCGCTGTCGCTGATGCAGCTGGCGAAGACCAGCGCGGCCGTGCAGCGACTGCACGACGCCAGGCTGCCCTTCGTTTCGGTGCTCTGTGATCCAACGACGGGCGGGACCAGCGCGTCGTTCGCCATGCTGGGCGACGTCCACATCGCCGAACCCGGGGCCCTGATCGGGTTCGCCGGCGCGAGGGTAATCGAGCAGACGATCCGCCAGAAGCTGCCGGAGGGGTTCCAGACGGCAGAGTTCCTCCTGCAGCACGGGATGATCGACCGCATCGTGCCGCGTGCCGAGCTGAAGGACGCCGTCGCCGATCTGCTACAGTTGCTGGGGTGCTCACCCGAAACCCTTCCCGAGCAACCGGAGGTCGACGGTGACCGCTCACCCGGCGCCCAGTAGAACCGAACTCGAGCGACGGCTGCAAGAGGTCGAAGAGCAACTCGCGCGCCTGACCCGGGTGCAGCGGGACGAGGGGGTTGATCTGCGCTCCCAGATCACCGCGCTGACCGAACGCGCGAACGAGCTCCGCGAGGCGGTCTGGCGGGACCCGACGGCCTGGCAGATCGTCCAGGCGGCGCGCCACCCCCAGCGGCCGAAGCTGGCCGACTACCTGGCCGGCCTGTTCACCGACGTCACCGAACTGCATGGCGACCGCCTGTTCGCCGACGATCCCGCCATGTTCTGCGGGCTGGCGCGTTTCGACGGGACGCCGTGCGCGGTGATCGGCCACTACAAGGGCAGGGAGACCCGCGAGAACATCGAGCGCCGCTGGGGAATGCCGAATCCGGAAGGCTACCGCAAGGCGGTGCGGATCATGCGGCTGGCCGAAAAGCACCGCCTTCCGGTGATCTCGCTGGTGGACACGCCGGCCGCCTACCCGGGCGTCGAGGCGGAGGAGCGGGGGCAGGCCGAGGCCATCGCGCGCAGCATCATGGTGATGTCGCAGCTGCGCACGCCGATCGTGGTGGCAATCACCGGGGAGGGGGGCAGCGGGGGCGCGCTGGGCATCGCCGTAGGCGACCGTATTCTGATGCTGCAGTACGCCATCTACTCCGTGATCCCGCCGGAGGGGTGCGCGGCGATCCTGTGGCACGACGCCTCCCGCAAGGAGGAGGCGGCGGCGGCGCTGAAGCTCACCGCGCCCGACCTGCTGCAGCTGGGGCTCATCGACGAGATCGTGCCGGAGCCGCCCGGCGGCGCCCACCTCGACCCGGACTCCGTCATGAACGCGCTGCGGGAGGCGTTGCGGAACGCCCTCGGGTCGCTGCGAGGTCTCAGCACCGAGACGCTGTGCGCGGGCCGCTACGAGAAGTACCGCCGCATGGGAAAGTATGTGGGGAGCTGACCGTCGAGGGGAGCCCATGGAGAACAACGAACGCGGGGCCCTGAACTTCGAAGAGATCCGCGAACTCGTGCGGATCGCCAGCGAGGCCAACATCACCGAACTGGAGGTGGAGGCGGGTCACCTACGGGTCGCAATCCGCAAAGCCGCCGCGCCTGTTCCCCCCGCCCCAGCTCTGCCCCCGGCGACGGTCGACAACCCTGGTCCGGCGCCGGCCGCTGCCCCGCCCGACACGATGCCCGCGCACTGGGTGCCGGTGACCGCGCCGATGGTCGGCACGTTCTACCGAGCTCCCTCCCCTGAGGCGGCGCCCTTCGTCAACGAGGGGGATTGGGTCGAGGAGGGGCGGACGCTGTGCATCATCGAGGCCATGAAGATGTTTAATGAAATCCCGGCGGACGTGAGCGGCCGCGTCGTGCGGATCCTGGCGGAAAACGGAGCACCCGTCGAGTACGGCCAACCTCTGTTCTTGATCGACCCGCGGGGACAGTGAAACCCATGACCCCGAATCCCTGATGTTCAAAAAGGTTCTCATCGCCAACCGCGGAGAGATCGCGGTCCGCGTGATCCGTGCGTGCCGCGAGCTGGGTGTGCGCACGGTTGCGGTGTACTCCGAGGCCGACCGGAACGGCCTGCACGTGAAGCTGGCCGACGAAGCGTTCTGCATCGGGCCGCCTCCGGCCGTCGAGAGCTACCTGAACATCCCGAACATCATGAGCACCGCCGAACTGCTGGGGGTGGACGCGATCCACCCCGGGTACGGGTTCCTGGCCGAGAACGCGCACTTCGCCGAGATCTGCCGCGATGTGCGGATCGCGTTCATCGGGCCCACGCCCGAGGCCATCGAGGCGATGGGCAACAAGTCCCGGGCCCGCGAGATCGCCCAACGGGCCGGTGTGCCGGTGATCCCGGGCAGCCCTGGGCCGGTGCGCACCGAGGCCGAAGCCGAGGCCGTCGCCGCCCGCATCGGATACCCCTTGATCATCAAGGCGTCGGCCGGCGGGGGCGGGCGCGGCATGCGCTACGTCCATACCCGCGAGGACCTGCCGCGGGCCTTGCAGCTGGCCCAACAGGAGTCCGAGGCCGCATTCGGCAGCGCCGAGATCTACATCGAGAAGTACCTGGACGAGCCGCGCCACGTCGAAGTGCAGATCCTCGCCGACACCCGCGGCAACGTCGTGCACCTGGGCGAGCGGGAGTGCTCGATCCAGCGCCGCCACCAGAAGCTGCTGGAGGAAGCCCCTGCGCCGGGGATCTCCGGGCGTCTGCGCGCCAGCCTCCACCGCGCCGCCGTGCGCATCGCCCAGGCGATCGGCTACACGAACGCCGGCACGATCGAGTTCTTGGTCGACCGCGACGAGAACTTTTACTTCATGGAGATGAACACCCGAATCCAGGTCGAGCACCCCGTGACGGAGATGACGACGGGACTCGATCTGGTGCGCGAGCAGATCCGCGTGGCCGCCGGCGAGCGGCTGAGCTGGCAACAGAAGGACATCGAATTCCGCGGGCACGCGATCGAGTGCCGGATCAATGCTGAAGACCCGACCCACGACTTCCGCCCCTCGCCCGGACGTGTGAGCGGGTTCATCGTGCCCGGCGGACCCGGGATCCGCGTGGACACGCACGTCTATGCCGGCTACACGATTCCGCCGTACTATGATTCACTGATGGCGAAGATCATCGCCTGGGGTCGCGACCGCCCCGAGGCGATCGCGCGGATGGAGCGGGCGCTGCGGGAGTTCGAGGTCGCCGGGGTTCGGACGACGATTCCGTTCCACCGACTGCTGCTCGACAACGCGTTCTTCCGGCGCGGCGAGGTCTATACCAACTTCGTGCAACGCCGGATCGACCTGGCGGCCCTGCCACGGTGACGAAGCAGGACACACGCATGAGGCAACTCGACCAGACGCTGAGCGCCGAGCTCTTGCTCGACTGGTACCGGACGATGGTGCTCGTCCGGCGCTTCGAAGAGCAGACCGAGCGCAGTTTCCGCCGCGGCAAGATCGGCGGCTACCTCCACGTCTACACCGGGCAGGAAGCCGTGGCCACGGGCTTTTTGGCCGCCCTACGCCCCGACGACATCTACTTCACCGGCTACCGCGATCACGCCCACGCCCTGGTGCGCGGCACGGACCCTGGCGCCGTGATGGCCGAGCTGTACGGCAAGGCAACGGGCGTCTGCAAGGGCAAGGGCGGATCGATGCACCTGTTCGACGTCGAGCGCGGTTTTTACGGTGGCTACGGCATCGTCGGTGGCCACATCCCGTTGGCCGTCGGCGCCGCCTACACCCTGCGATACCGCGACACCGACCGCGTCTGCTTGTGCTTTCTGGGCGACGGCGCGGTCAACTGCGGTGCGTTCCACGAGGCCGCCAACTTGGCCGGGTTGTGGGGACGGGAGGGCCTGTGTCCCGTCGTGTTCGTCATCGAGAACAACCAGTACGCGATGGGCACCTCGGTGGAGCGTTCGTCGGCGGTCAGGCACCTGGCGCGTCGGTTTGACGCCTACGACATCCCCAACGAGCAGTGCGACGGCATGGACGTGATCGCGGTCTACGAGGCGGCACGCCGGATCGTCGACGACGTGCGCCGAACCGGACGGCCGTACGGCATCGAAGCGATCACCTACCGCTTCGCCGGGCACGGGGCCGCCGACCTCTTCCAGCCCTATCGGGACAGGAAAGAAATCGAGGCATGGAAGGCGCGAGACCCCATCGTCCTGCTGGAGCAGAGGCTGCGCGGCCAGGGCGCGCTCGACGACCAGAAGGTTGATGAGATCGGCGCGTGGGCGGATCGGGTGGTCGAAGAAGCGGTCACGTTCGCCGAGGCCAGCCCCCAACCCCCGCCGGAGGAGCTGTACACGGATGTGTACGGAGACTAGGGTCCCCTGACGGCCTCGGACCGACCGCGGAGCAGAGGTGGCCGATGGTCGAGATGACCTACCGAGACGCCATCAAGACGACGCTCGTCGAGGAGATGGACCGCGATCCGAGCGTTCTGCTGCTCGGCGAGGACATCGGGATCTACCAGGGCACCTTCCGCATCACCGAGGGGTTGCTGGAAAGGTACGGGCCCAAGCGTGTGATCGATACGCCGATCTCCGAACTGGGGTTCATCGGCGCCGCGATCGGGATGGCGATGCTGGGGTTGCGACCGGTCGTCGAGGTCATGACGTGGAACTTCTCCCTGCCGGCCGCGGACCAGATTCTCCAGAACGCCGCCAAGGTGCGTTACTTCTCGGGCGGGCAGGTCGACGTGCCGATGGTCATCCGCGGCCCCAACGGCGCCGGCGTGCAGCTCTCGGCGCAGCACTCCCAGTCGTTCGAGTCCTTCTACGGCCACTTTCCGGGGCTGAAGGTCGCCGCGCCCGCTACGCCGGCGGACGCCAAGGGTCTGCTGCGCACGGCCATCCGGGGCCGCGACCCGGTGATCTTCTTGGAGCACGCCGCCCTGTACGGCACGAGGGGACGGGTCCCCGACGGCGACCACGCCGTCCCGTTCGGCCGTGCCACCGTGGTGCGCGCCGGCAGCGACGCCACCGTCGTAGCCTACAGCCGCATGCTGCACCTGGCGCTCGCAGCGGCCGAGCGGCTCGCGCAGGACGGGATCGAGTGCGAGGTAGTGGACGTGCGCACGCTGCGGCCGCTGGACGTCGAGACGATCGCGGCGTCGGTCCGCGCCACCCACCGTGCGGTCGTCGTGCAGGAGCAATGGAAGCCGTATGGCGCCGCTGCCGAGATCACCGCAGCCATATACGAACACTGCTTCGACGACCTCGACGCGCCCGTCGAGCGGGTGACCGGCGAGGACGTCCCGGCGCCGTACGCGCGCAACCTGGAGCTGCTGGCCTTCGCCAACGAGGAGAAGATCGTCGAGGCGGTGCGGAGGGTCACAGCGTAGGCGGCGTCAGCGCCGCCCGGGGGTCGTCATGGCGGAAGTGATCATGCCCAAGATGGGCGACGCGATGACCGAGGGGAAGATCCTGGCCTGGCGCAAGAAGGAGGGCGACAGGGTCGCAAAGGGCGAGGTGATCGCGGAGATTGAGACCGACAAGGTCAACGTCGAGATCGAGGCCGAGACCGCTGGCACGCTCACTCAGATCGTGGCCGCCGAGGGCAGCACCGTCCCGGTAGGACAGGTCATCGCCTACATCGACGGCAAGCGGCGCGCCGAGCCCCCCAAGGAGCCGGCCGCCCAGCCCGCCGCCCCCTCGGACGAGGTGGCCCGGGCCCCCGAGCCGACGCGCCACAAGCCGGCCGAACGCGAGGAACGCATCAAGGCCTCTCCGCTGGCCCGGCGGCTGGCCGCCGAACGCGGCATCGACCTGTCGCAGCTGACCGGCACTGGCCCGGGGGGGCGCATCGTGGAGCGGGACATCGAAGCCCATCTGGCGCGGGTGCGCACCGGGCCGGCCGGCCTGGCCGCGCCGGCCGAGGACTACGAGGACGTGGCCCTGTCGCGGATGCGGCAGGCCATCGCCCGCACCGTCGTCGCGAGCAAGCAGACGACGCCGCACTTCTACGTCACCGCCGAAGTGGACATGACACGCGCGCTGGAACTGCGCCGCCAGCTCCTCGAGGCCTACGGCGAGGACGAAGGAAGGGTCAGCGTCAACGACCTGATCCTGAAGGCCACGGCCCTCGCCCTCCGCCGCCACCGGGACTTGAACGCGCAGGTCGTGGACGACCGCACGTTGCGCCGCCACCGTCGGATCCACCTGGGGATCATGGTCGCCACGCCCGACGGGCTGATCGCGCCCGTGTTGCGGGACGCCGATGGGCGTTCGGTGCTCGAGATCGCCCGCGAGGCACGCCGCCTGATCGAGGGTGCCCGCCAACGCCGCCTCAAGCAGGAGGAGTACACCGGCGCCACCTTCTCCGTGAGCAATTTGGGCATGTACGACGTGGTGAACTTCGTCGCGATCATCAACCCTCCGCAGGCCGGCATCCTCGCGGTGGGGCGCGCGCAGGAGCGCCCCGTCGTGCGCGACGGCCAGGTCGTCGTGCGTCCGGTCCTGGCGATCACGGTCTCTGCGGACCATCGCGTCACCGACGGCGTGGGGGCCGCCGAGTTCCTCGTCGAGGTCAAGCGGCTGCTGGAGAATCCAATCCTGTTGCTGGGCTGAACGTCTCGTCTTCTTCTACAGCGTCTCGACCGCCCCCGGCGCAGTCACCTGCGCGAACTCTTCCGGGTGTAGGATCCCCGCGAGGATCTCCAGGCCCGTGACGATGCGAGGGCCGGGACGGCTGAAGTACGAGGTCGCTTCCGTCAGGTAGACGCGCCCGCTGCAGAAGGCCGGGAGATCCCGCCAACCGGGCCTGCGGGTGAGCAGGTGGATCTCCTCGCGCGTGCGGGGGACGTCGAACCCGCACGGCATCACGACTACCACCTCGGGCTGCGCGGCCACGACGCGCTCCCAGGGCACGGCGAAGGAGGGTTCCCTCGGCCGGCCCAGCACATCCTGGCCCCCGGCCAGCTCGACCATCTCGGGGATCCAGTGCCCGGCGACGTAGATGGGTTCCAGCCACTCGATGCACACGACCCGCGGTCGGGGCAGCGAGGTGGTGCGCTCGCGCACGCGGTCGATGCGGGCGCGCAGCTCGGCCACCAGCGCCTCGGCCCGCGCCGAGCGCCTGGTCCTGTGGCCGACAAGCCGGATGGTCTCGAGGATGTCGAACAACCCCAGCGGTTCGAGCGAGACGATCGTCGTGTCTGCGTCCAGCACCTTCGCCGCCTCGGTGACCATGGTGTACGAGGGCGCGCATACCGTGCACAGTTCCTGCGTGAGGATGAGGTCCGGTCGGAGTGCCGCCAGCTGGGCGGCGTCGAGGTGGTAAACGCTTCGGCCCCGATGCACCCGTTCGCGGATGACCGCGTCGATGCGGCCGCTGGGCATGTCGGTCGTAACGACCGCCTCGCTCAGCACCGGCTTGCCGAAGATCTCCGGTGGGTGGTCGCAGTCGTGGGAGACACCGACGAGCGCGTCCGACAGCCCGAGGGCGCACACGATCTCGGTGGCACTGGGCAGCAGAGAGACGATCCGCATCCCGTCTACATCCTACTGAAATCTAGACCGGGAAGACCTGCGCGAACCACTTCGCCCACACCGCGGACGCGACCTGCCAGAGCCCCACCGCGACGAGGACGCGAGCCTCCGGGCCTCGTAGTATCGGATCGTGCGCGCGTTCGCCCCGCAACGTGCCGCGAGTTCACCGATCCGCATCCCCGACACCTCCCCACGCGCTCCGCAGCTGTTCCAGCGCCCGCCGGTATACCTGCAGGTCCCGTTCCCCGAACAGCACCATGCGCACCGTGTCAAACGCGTCCGGGTTCGCCTCCACGAAGTCACGGATCGTCCGCAGTGCGATGTCCGCCGCGCGGTCGATCGGAAAGCGGTAGGCGCCGGTGCTGATCGAAGGGAACGCCACGGTGCGCATTCCCCTTTCGTGGGCGACTCGCAGGCTGCTGCGGTAGGCGCTGGCCAGCACGTCGTCTTCGCCCTTGCCGCCGCCCTCCCATACCGGACCGACGGTGTGGATGACGAACCTGGCCAGTAGGTTTCCCCCGGTGGTGATGACCGCCTGCCCGGGCGGCAGTCTGCGGTCCGGCAAGGTCAGGACGATCCGCTTGCACGCCTCCAGGATCGCCGGGCCGCCGGCCCGGTGGATCGCACCGTCGACCCCGCCGCCTCCCATCAGTGACGGGTTGGCCGCGTTGACGATCGCATCGACTTCCTGCTTGGTGATGTCGCCCTGCACGATCTCGATCGAAGTCTTGCCCACCACGATGCGCATGGTCGACCTCCGGCCGTCATCCTTCCTCGTCCATCTCTGCCTCGTGCAGCGCCACATAGGCGGCCCCGATCACCCCCACGTCGTCACCCAGGGCCGCGGGCACGATCCGGGCGGCGCGGAATGGCACTTCGAATGCGGTGCGTTGGGCCATCTCGATCAGCGGTGCCATGAGCAGGTCGCCCGCTCGCGCCACACCGCCTCCGATCACCACGACCTCGGGGTTGAGGAGGTTGAGCATGCTGCCCACCGCGTAGCCCACGTACCGCCCGGCGCGGGCGAACGCCTCGCGCGCGAGTTCGTCGCCGGCTGTGGCCGCCGCGGCCACATCGTGCGCCGACAGTTCGTTGCGGTCCCCCAGCGCGGTGCGGCGGCCGAGCGTGATCTGGTCGCGGACCCACCGCACGATCGCCGGCCCGGCAGCGATCCCCTCGAGGTGTCCCACGCGGCCGCACGGGCAGACCGGGCCGTTGGGGTCTACCACCGTGTGGCCGATCTCCCCGGCGGTGTCCGAAGCGCCCCGGTAGATCCGCCCGTCGAGGATCAAGCCGCCGCCGATCCCGGTGCTGACGGTGACGTACAGCGCGTGGCGTGCGCCCCGCGCCGCGCCCCGCCACCACTCCCCGCACGCGGCGGCGTTGGCGTCGTTCTCCAACACCACGCTGTGACCCAACCGCTGCTCGAGCGTCTCACGCAGGGGGACGTCGTGCCACCCTCTCAGGTTCGGAGGCTCGAAGACCACACCCTCGCGGATGCTGAGAGGACCCGGCACCCCCACCCCCATGCGCCGCGGAGACTGGAGGGTCCGCGAGGCCAACGCCTCGACGGCGTCGGCGATCGCCTCCACGACCGCCTCCGGCCCCGACTGCGGCGTCGGTCGCAGCTCGGTGTCGGCCACCGTGCCGGAGTCGTTTACCAGGCCGACCCGCAGCTTCGTCCCACCGATGTCCACGCCCCACACCCATCGGCCCACCGCGCACCTCCCCAGGACGCCTGGATTCGTGTTCGCGCCCGACGGCCCGAACCCCGCCAGCAGGAGACCGAGACGTCCGTCTCCAAGTTACGCAAGCGGGTGGAGGTGCGCGAATGGTCTATGTGATCGGTGGGGCGGTCGTCGCTCTGTGGATCTTGGTGTCGGCCATCAAGATCGTCCGGGAGTACCAGCGCCTGGTCGTGTTCCGCCTCGGGCGCTCGATCGGACAGCGGGGTCCCGGTATCGTGTTCCTGATCCCGATCGTGGACCGCGCGGTGTGGGTGGATTTGCGGGAAGCCTTCCTGGAGATCCCTTCCCAGACCTGCATCACCAAGGACAACGCGCCGATCAACATCGACTTCTTGATCTACTGGAAGGTGATCGACCCTGAGTCGTCGGTCATCCAGGTCGCCGACTTCGCGGGTGCGGCGAGGGGCATCGCGACGACGACGCTTCGGGCCGTCATCGGCGACATCAGCCTGGACGACGTGCTGGCCCGCCGCGAGCAGATCAACCAGGTGCTGCGGGCAAAGCTGGACGAGGTGACCGAGCGTTGGGGCGTGAAGGTGACCGCGGTCGAGATCCGCGAGATCCTGCCGCCGCGCGAGGTCCAGGAGGCGATGACGCGCCAGATGTCGGCCGAACGCAACCGGCGGGCGGTCGTCACCGAGGCTGACGGCAAGCGCGAGGCGGCGATCAAGGTCGCCGAGGGCGAAAAGCAGGCCGCGATCCTCAAGGCCGAGGGAGACCGCCAGGCCGCCATCCTCCGGGCGGAGGGGTTCGCGCTGGCGCTGGACAAGATCTTCGCCGTCGCCCGCAACGTCGACAGCAAGACGATGGCCCTGCAGTACCTTGAGGCGTTGAAGGCGTTGGGGGAAGGCCCGGCCACGAAGTTCATCTTCCCGATGGAGTTCACGAGGCTGCTCGGGCCGCTCGGTGAACTGACCGGAAAGGCCTTCGGCGACAAAGACGGTTCGTGACCGTGCCTGGGGCCGACCGCACCGACCTCGATCGGATCCACAGCGTCTGTGATCTGGAGGCGCTCGCCCGGGACCACATGGACTCCGCCACGTGGGCGTACTACGCGGGCGGCGCCGCCGACGAAGTCACGCTGCGGGACAACGTCTGGGCCTTCACCCGCTACCGGCTGAGGCCGCGGGTGTTGGTGGACGTCTCCCGCGTCGATCCCCAGACGACCGTGCTCGGGACGCCGGTGGCCATGCCGGTCGGGCTGGCGCCGTGCGCGCTGCAAGGGCTCGCCCACCCGGAAGGGGAAGTCGCGACAGCACGCGCGGCGGCCGAGGCCGGCGTCCTAATGTGCTTGTCGACGCTGGCGAGCCGGACGATCGAGGACGTCGCCGCCGTCCGCCCGGGACCGCGCTGGTTCCAGCTGTACGTCTACCGCGACCGCACAGTCGCAGAGGCACTCGTGCGCCGCGCGGAGACTGCCGGCTACACGGCAATCGTGCTCACCGTGGACCTGCCCGTCCCCGGTTATCGCGAGCGCGAACTCCGCGAACCGTTGGACCTGTCACGGTGCAAGCCGGCGAACCTACCGGCCGAAGGCGACCTGATGGACACCGTCTCGCTGCACTTCGACCGCTCCCTGTCGTGGGGCGACCTGGCGTGGCTGCGGTCGCTGACCCGGCTGCCGATCGTGCTGAAGGGGGTCCTGACCGCGGAAGACGCGCAGCAGGCCGTAGAGCACGGGGTCGAGGCGGTGTGGGTTTCCAACCACGGCGGCAGGCAGCTCGACCGAGCGGTGGCGGCGATCGACGCGCTCGCGGAGATCGTCGATGCGGTTGGTGGTCGCGCCGAGGTGTACGTGGACTCCGGCATACGCCGCGGCACGGACGTCGTCACCGCCCTGGCACTAGGTGCCCGGGCCGTCTTCGTCGGGCGTCCCTACCTGTGGGGCCTGGCTGTGGCCGGCGAGGCCGGCGTGGCACGCGTGCTCCAGATCCTCCGGGAGGAACTGGTGAACGCGATGACGCTGCTGGGCGTGACGCGACCGGAACGCATCGGCCTCGAACACGTCCGGGCGGTCGGCATCAGGACGACGACCGCATACGAGCAGCAGCAAGGCCCCGCGCGCTGACGGGAAACCTGCCGGGATCCCCGGCCGCGCGAACGCGCCGACGACGGGCCATGCGAACGGCGGTGTGGTCAGATGATGGCTTTGTGGGTCTCGGCATCGAACAGGTGCATCCTGCGCAGATCCAGCGCCACGGTGACGTCGTCCCCCATCTTCGCCGGGCTGTGGGCGTCCACGCGGGCGACAATCGAGTGTCCCCCGGCGTCCAGGTAGAGGATGACGTCCGAGCCGAGTGGCTCGTGGACCTCGACCTTCGCGCGCAGGACCGCGTGATGCTCCTGGGGAGAGGCGAGTGCGGCGTCCTCCATGTGCTCGGGACGGACGCCGAACACCACGCGCCTGCCTTCCCAGTCCTTCACGTACTCCGACAGGCCGGCGGGAACGGGGATCCGCCAGTTGCCGGCGTCGAACGCGAACGCGCCGTCGCCCCGCATCAAAAGCCCCTCGACGAAGTTCATCGCGGGGCTGCCGATGAACCCCGCCACGAACACGTTGGCCGGGCGCTCGTAGAGATTGAGGGGTGTGTCGACCTGCTGGACCACCCCGTCCCGCATCACCACGATCCGGTCACCCATCGTCATCGCCTCGACCTGATCGTGCGTGACGTAGATCGTGGTCGTCTGCAGGCGGGCGTGCAGCTTCTTGATCTCCGCGCGCGTCTGCACCCGCAGCGCGGCGTCGAGGTTGCTCAGGGGCTCGTCCATCAGGAAGACCTGCGGCTCGCGCACGATCGCTCGCCCCACCGCCACCCGCTGGCGCTGGCCGCCCGACAGCTGCTTGGGCTTGCGCTGCAGCAGGCCCTCGATCCCCAGCATCGCCGCCGCTTCCCGCACGCGGCGGTCGATCTCCGCCTTCGGATACTTCCGCAGCTTCAGCCCGAACGCCATGTTGTCGTAGACGGTCATGTGGGGGTACAGCGCGTAGTTCTGGAAGACCATCGCGATGTCGCGGTCCTTGGGGGCGACGTCGTTGACGCGTCGGTCGCCGATGTAGATGTCGCCCTCGGTCGCCTCCTCCAGCCCGGCGACCAGCCGCAGGCAGGTCGTCTTGCCGCACCCCGAGGGCCCCACCAGGACCGTGAACTGGCGGTCGGGGATCTCGAGCGTCACGTCCTTGACCGCCGTCACGGCTCCAAACCGCTTGGTGACGTTCTCGAGCAGCACTCTCGCCATACCGTCCTTCCTCCACCGCCTCGGGCCACGCGCGCCCCCGTCGAGCTAGGGGGGCGTCCCTGCCTCCCCCAACCGACGCTTCAGTTCGTCGATCACCGGCACCGGATAGGGATCCACCTCGTTCGAATACGCCAGGTACACGCTCACGAGGTCACCGAACAGGATCAGGGACATCAACCGGGCCAGCGGATCTGCACCCTCGCTGTGTACCTCGTGGAACCCCGCGGCTCCGCCGAGGGCGATCTCCCGCGTGATCTCGACCCTCTGCGCAAGGCGCGGCGGGTCGGACGCGTCGCGCAGCACGACGACCTCGAACAGCCCGTCGGGCTGACCGCTCAGCCCCCACCCTACGGTCTCATTGTGGTTCAGTTCGGGGAAGGTGTTCCAGACCGCGTACACCTTGCCGTTCTCGTTGAGCTGGCACTTCCAGCGCAGCGCCGCCGCTTCGGTGAAGCGGGACGCGGCGTAGACGACGGGCACCCGGCCGAGCAGGCTGCGCGCAAGCTGTTTGGCCGGGTTGTCCGACTGCGGCCTCTCCGGACCCCAGGCCGCGCCCAGCGCGGCGAGCAGCAACGCGGCCTCCTCCAACCCTGCGGCGTGACCTCGGACGACCTCCCAGCGTTCGAGGACCGCCAGCAACGGCGCGAACAGGTATCCCAGCGCGGCCCGCGGTGGCCAACCGGAGGGGATCGAGATCACCGGCACGCCGTCGGCGTGCGCGCGGTGAGCGAGTTCACCCCCGGAAGTGATCGCCACACACCTCGCCTTCGCCCTCCGGGCCGCGGCGTAGGCGGCCAGTGTCTCCTCGGTGTTGCCGGAGTACGAGCAGGCGAATGCCAAAGTCCGCGGACCAACCCATGCCGGCAGAGCGTAGTCCTTGACGACCACGACGGGGAACGGAGCGGAGTCGAACAGCACACTTCGGAGGAGATCGCCCCCGATCCCCGACCCGCCCAGGCCCATGACCAAGACGTGGTCCACCGCGTCCGGTGCGCCACCGACGTCCGCCTCGAGGCCGAGCGCCCACCCCTCGCGCAGCGTCTCGCCCAGCCGCAGCGCGAGCCCCAGCATGTCCTGCGGGTCCAGCGCGCGCCTGCGGTCTGCGTCGTCCAGCAAATGCGGCATACCGATAGGGTTCGCTCCTGGCGCGCGAGGTCCCTGTCGCGCACCATCCCGTCGCCGTCGCTACCCGTTCTGGGCTACCGACTAAAATGGAGACAGTGACGCGCCCGATTCTCCTCCCGCTGGCCGACTTGCACCAGGCACGCGCGGCTACCGAAGTGGGCAGGCGGTTCGCGCGCGCTTGGCAGGCGCCGCTGTTGCTGCTGTACACGGTGGCCGTCCCGCCGCCCGCGCCGCTGAGCCAGGGTGCGATCGAAGCGCAACGCGCCCGTGAGAGACTCGAGGCTGCCGCGGCCGAGGCTTCCGATGTCCGGGTGCACCCGCTGGTCCGGGTGGGACGCGAACCCTGGGAGGAGGTCGTCGCCGCCTGCCTCGAGCACGACGCCGCGCTACTCGTCCTGCTCGAGGACGGCGCGGAACGGTCCCATCTGTTCGAACGCACCGTCGACTTCGTCCTGCACCACCCGCCCTGCGACCTCGTGCTGATGCCGGCCATGCCCCCGGAGGCGTTTCACCGCATCCTCGTCGGGGTGCGCGGCGGCCCGAACGCCGAGCTGGCGCTGCGCGTCGCCACGGCCCTGGCCCAACCGGAAGGGGGCGAGGTCACAGGGCTGCACGTCTTCCGGGACGACATCCCCGAACGCGACCGCTGGCGGGAGGAACGGCCCTACATCGCCGTCATGGAGCACGCGGAGGGGACGGTCCGCAAGCGGATCGCCGCCGGCAGCGCAGCCGATGTCATCGCCCGCGAGTCCGCCGGCTACACGGCCGTCGTGGTGGGGGCGACCGCAGACCCACAGCGCCCCGCGATCCAGCCGGCGTTCCGGAGGATTCGGCCGCTGATCGTCGTCAGCAGCGCGCAGCCGGTGGAGGCGTGGATGGCCCGCCAGGCCCGCCTCCCCTCGCGATGGTCTCTCCCCGAGGTCGAGAAGTGGTTCGCCGAGAACACATTCCACGCACGCGAGTTCGCCGACCTGGATCGCCTGCTGGCCCTGAAGGAGCAACGCGGCGTGACCATCAGCCTGGGCCTGCCGGCGCTGAACGAACAGGAGACGATCGGCCAGATCATCCGGGTCCTGCGCGACGCCCTGATGCGCGAGGTCCCACTGCTCGACGAGATCGCCCTCATCGACAGCGACTCCACCGACCGCACGCGCGAGATTGCCCACGACGAAGGCGTCTCGGTCTACCGTCACGCGCAGATCCTGCCCCAGTACGGCACCTACCGCGGCAAGGGCGAGGCATTGTGGAAGAGCCTGTACGTCCTGCGCGGCGACATCGTGGTCTGGGTGGACACCGACATCCGGAACATGCATCCGAAGTTCGTCTACGGGCTCATCGGGCCGCTGCTGCGCGAAGGGCGGATCCAGTTCGTCAAGGGCTACTACCGTCGGCCGGTACAGGTCGGCGGCCGCATGTACGAGACGGGAGGCGGCCGCGTCACCGAGCTCACCGCCCGGCCGCTGCTCAATCTCTTCTTCCCCGAGTTGAGCGGCCTGATCCAGCCGCTGGCCGGCGAATACGCCGGGCGGCGCGAGGTGCTCGAGCAGATCCCGTTCTTCACCGGCTACGGCGTGGAGACCGGCATGCTGATCGACATCCTGACCCGTTTCGGGCTGGGTGCGATCGGCCAGGTGGATCTCGAGCAGCGGATCCACCGCAACCAGTCGCTGCAGACTCTGTCGATGATGTCGTTCCAGATCGTCCAGGTGGTGATGCGGCGGCTCGAGGACCGGCTCAGCGTCCCCTTCCTCGGAGACGCCACGCGCACCATGAAGCTGATCCGGTCCGCCGAAGGGCAACTCGCGCTGGAAGAGCGCGAGGTGGTGGAGTGGGAGCGCCCTCCGATGGTCACGCTGCCCGAGTACCGCGCACGCCGGAGCGAACTGGCTCGGCAGCGCGCCCTGTCAAGCTCTCGCTGAGACGCCGTTGTGACGATGGGCGACGCCCCGACCGCGACCCGCCTTGGTGACCCGATCGAGGTCCTGCGCAACCGGCTCGACATCGGGGTGGTCCCGTTCACCGATCGGGGCAGCCGGCTGCTCGTGTTCCGGGAGAACGGCGCCGACCGGTTGTACGTCCGCGTCTGCGAACGCTGGCCGAAGTTCGAGTACACGGAAGGGCACTACCGGGTGCGGCCGCCGCTGGTGCGCGACATCGAGTTCCTCGACGGGGCCGGACAGGCCCTGTCCTTCCGTCTCGTCACCTACCCGCACAAGCTCGTCGTCGAAACCCGCCTCGGGCGGTTCGAGATGGCCTTCGCCACACCCGAGCTGATCGCCATCCGCCTGCCCGCCGCGCGGTGTGGGCTGCGCTTGGTGGTGCGGGCCGAGTCCGCTGCCACCGACCGCCGCGGCGGCCACACGCGCGGGATCCGGCACGTCGCCTACACCACCAACGCCCCCATCGTGCACAACGAGATCCACAATGAGGACCACAACCGCTGGCGGGCCACGCTGCTGGTCGAACCGGTCGCCGACGGGATGGTCACGCTGAACATCACGCCGAGGCTGGGCTTCGACCGCCGCGTCCATCCGGACGCGACGTTCGAGGAGGCCGAGCGTCGCTGGCGCAACTGGTTCGCGGCCGTCCCCGCGGTCGTCGAACCCTGGGTGTCGACGTACTACTACGCCTGGTACCTGATGCGCGCGGGGCTGATCAGCAGCCGATATTACCTCACGCGGGAGGCGATGGTTCCCTCGAAGGTGCACTACGTCGGGCTGTGGCAGTGGGACGCGTTCTTCCACGCCCTCGCCTACCGCCACGTCGACGCGCAACTCGCGCACGACCAGTTCCGCGTCATGTTCGACCACCAGCGACCGGACGGCATGGTGCCGGACGCAGTCTTCGACGAGGGGATCGTCGAGCGGCTCAGCTACCCCGTCGACGCGAAAGTCACCAAGCCGCCGGTCGCGGGGTGGGCGGCCTGGCGGGTGTACGAGGTGACCCGCGACCGGGACTTTCTGGCCGAGATGTACGAACCGATCGCTCGTTGGCAGCAGTGGTGGTTCGAGCACTGCGACGCGGACCGCGACGGCGTCTGTCAGTACGACCATCCCTACTCCTCCGGGCTGGACGACAGCCCACTGTGGGACTGGGGGATGCCGGTCGAGTCCCCGGATCTCAACACATACCTGTGCCTGCAGGCGGAGGCTCTGGCGAACATGGCCGAAGTGCTCGGCGAGACCCGCGACGCCGCGCGCTGGCGGGAGCAGGCCGACGCCGCCGCCCGGAGTCTGCTGGCGCATCTGTACGATCGTGCTGCCGGGATCTTCCGCGCTCTTCGGATGACCGACGGTGGACACGAACCCGTGCCGGTGCTCACGCCGATGAGCCTGCTGCCGCTGTGGACCGGCCGCCTGCCGCCGGAGGTCAATCGGCAGCTCCTCGCGCGCCTGCGCGATCCCAAGACGTTCTGGACGCTTTATCCCGTGCCAACGGTCGCCCGGTCCGACCCGCGCTACGACCCCAACCAGATGTGGCGCGGCCCGGTATGGGTCAACATCAACTACCTGCTCGTCGAGGCGTTGATGCGCTGCGGGGAGCGGCAACTGGCGCGCGATCTGTGCGACCGTACGCTGGGGCTGGTAGCCCGGCACGCCGACATCAAGGAGTACTATCACCCGGAGACCGGTGAGGTACCCGAGAAAGCAGCGCCCGGGTTCGGGTGGTCCGCGGCGCTGTTCATCGACCTGGCGATCCGCCGCACGCGGCAGGAGATCTAGGTTCGCCTCGCAGGAGGTGGCCGCCATCGACGTCGTGCGCGAGACCCTGATGCAGCTGCTCTCGCCGGCCGCTCTCGCGGCAGCCGTGCGAAGTGCGGTCGTGGTCTTATCGATCTTGGTGGGCGTGCGTATGCTCAACAACCTCTCGCGGCGGGCCCTCGAACGTGCGCTGCAGCCACGCGAAGGGGCAAGGGACTACGCCGGCCGTGCGGCACGGGCGCGCACGCTGGTCCCGCTGCTGCACAGCGCGTTCCGCTACGTGCTGTACTTTGTCGCGGCAGTGACGATTCTCGCCCAGCTCAACGTCCACGTGACGGCCATCCTCGCAAGCGCCGGCGTTGTGGGCCTGGCGATCGGTTTCGGCGCCCAGTACCTGATCCGGGACACCATCAGCGGTTTCTTTCTGATCCTGGACGGAGCGATCCAGGTCGGCGACGTCATCCGCGTCGGACCTGATACGGGGCAGGTGGAGCAGATCGGCATCCGCACAACGCAGATCCGACGCTTCACCGGCGAACTCGTCACGATCCCCAACGGCGAGATCTTGCGGTTTGCGAACCTCAACCGCGGGTACATGCGGGCGATGCTCACGGTCGCGGTCCCCGCCGACGCGGACCTGGAAGGAGTGGCCGCCGTGCTCGCGCAAGTCGGCGAGACCTGGGCGGCGCGCAACCCCGACCGCGCGCTCGGCCCCGTCCGCGTGGAAGGACCGATGGAGATCTCCGGGTCTTCTGCGACGCTGCGCCTGTCGATCCCGGTGAAGCCACTGCTGCACTGGGAGGCCGAACGCGAATTGCGCGTGCGGGTGAGGCGGGCGCTGGCCGAGCGCGGAATCCCTCTGCAGGCCATCGCACCGTCGGAAGGTGCGCAGTGAGGATGGTGTGTACGGCGTGACCACCCCCAAAACCGCCGCCAGCCGCGCCGGCTATCCCGGCGGGCGGCGACGAACCCTCGGCATCATCCTCGCCGGCGGGCGCGGCGAGCGCCTCCACCCGCTCACCCGTGAGCGCAGCAAACCCGCCGTCCCGTTCGGAGGCAAGTACCGCATCGTGGACTTCGTGCTGAGCAACTTCGTCAACTCGAACGTCTTCTCGCTGTACATCCTGGTCCAGTACAAGTCCCAATCGCTGATCGACCACCTCCGGCACGCCTGGCGCGCGAGCGGCGTGCACGAGGACCACTTCATCCTGGTCGTGCCGCCACAGATGCGATGGGGGGACTCCTGGTACCGGGGGACTGCGGACGCTGTCTACCAGAACCTGAACCTGATTCGCGACTACGGGCCTTCGCTCGTCGCGATCTTCGGCGCCGACCACATCTACCGCATGGACATCTCCCAGATGGTGGAGTTCCACCTGGACTGTGAGGCCGACGTGACGGTCGCGGCGCTGCCCGTTCCCCTGGACCGGGCGTCCGGGCTGGGCATCGTCGAAGCCGACGACGAGGGCCGCGTGCTGGGCTTCGAGGAGAAACCCCTTGAGCCGAAGACGATGGCCGGCCGTCCCACGCACGCTCTGGGGTCGATGGGCAACTACGTCTTCAACGCCGACCTGCTCGTCCAGACACTGATCGAGAACGCCCGGCAGGACACCGACCACGACTTCGGCCGCACGGTCATCCCCAGCATGGTGGCCCACCAGAGGGTGTTCGCCTACGACTTCCACGCGAACCGGATCCCCGGCGTCCGCGACTACGAGGAGCCGGGTTACTGGCGCGACGTGGGGACGATCGAAGCGTACTGGAACGCGCACATGGACCTACTGGGGACCGAACCGCGCTTGGATCTAGCCAATCACCTGTGGCCGATCATGGGCGCGCCCTACCCGGGTCCGCCGGCCCGGATCGTGCACGGAGACGTCACGGACTCACTGGTCGGCGAGGGGAGCATTGTCTCCGGCGGGCGCATCAGGCGGTCCATCCTCGGGCGCGGCGTGCGCGTCGAGGCCGACGTCGAGATCGAGGAGTCGATCGTCATGGACTTCACGATCGTCCGGCGGGGCAGCCGCCTGCGACGGACGATCGTGGACCGGTTCAACACGATCGAGCCCGGTACGTGGATCGGTTTCGACGCCGACGTCGACGCGGCCCACTACCACGTGGACCGATCGGGGATCGTCGTCCTCGGACGCGGCGCCACCCGGGCCCTGTAGGGCAGCGCCGCATCCGTGCCGGGCATACCCTTCCGGGCCCGCGGGCGGTCGCCACAGACCGACCGCAGGGCAGAGGCGCCTGCAGCGCGGAGGTGGAGGTGGCAGGCGGTCCTCCGTCCGTGACCGACGAACGACAGGTGGCAATGCCCACGAACCCCGCAACCGGGCATGCCAGCCGCCGCTTCGACTGGCTTGTCGCCGGGTTGGGCGCGCTGCTCATAGGTGCGCTCTACCTCGACGGGTGGGCACACAACCGGCGCATCCCCGACCGGCCCCTGCTGCCCGGTATGCCCTCGCCGCCACCGCTGGCACCGCCCGAGATCCCGGCGGCCCTCACGGTGTGGCACGCGCCGTTTCACGCGGCGCTGGCGATCACCTGTATCGTGTTGGCCGCGCCGCTGCTGCGGCAGCGTGACGCCGCCTCCTGGCAGCAGACACTCGGGCCCGCCTACTCGCAGTCCCTGATCGGTGCCGTGCTGTGCGCCGCAGCGACCGCTGCCGGTGCCCTGTGGCCGGGAACCGGCATCCAGACGCCGGGGGCAGCGTTCCGGTTCGAGTCCCTGACCGGCATGCTCGGCCCCGCCCACATCCTCCAGGCAGCGGGCCTGCTGTTCGTCGTCACGGGGCCGCTGCGCAGCGCGTGGGTCGGCGGGTGGTCGACCCAGGCGGGATCTTGGCTGCCCGCGGCGCTGTCGATTTCGTTCGGGCTTTCGGTGGTCACCTTCGTCACCCAGTTCGCACACCCGCTCACGGACCCGTGGCCCTCGATCGGGTTCATGCGCACGGGGCTGCAGACGTATCGCTACAACCGGTTCTTCTTCGGGGAGGCGATGGGCGTTCTGAGCATCCTGCTGCAGGCGACTTTGCTGGCCGCGACCGCCGCCTGGATCCTCCGCCGCCGCCGACCTCCCTTCGGCACCTTCACGATCGCGTTTGGGCTGAACGGCTTGCTGATGGTCGCGCTGCAGGACCGATATCCGTTCCTCGCAGTGGCTGCCGGCGCCGGACTGCTGACCGATTCCCTGGCCCAGAAGGCGGCCCACCCGCCGCGGGCGTCCGAGCTGCCGCTAGTGACCGCGGCGATCCCGACTGTCTACTGCCTGCTGTACTTCCTTGTCCTGTCGCAACTGCCCGCGATCGACGTCCTGTACGGGACTGGGGGTGGGCATCCGGGAGCGCACCTGACCGGTCTGGGCTGGTCCATCCACCTTTCGGTGGGCACGACGCTCCTCGCCGCCGGAGCGGGATGGCTGGCCGGCACGCTCGCACGCCACGGGCTCCCATAGGCCACCTGCACACGGCCCGGCGCCGGGGCGCCAAATATTTCATTGACATATATCGATACATCCCCTACGCTGGGCGCAGGAGGCCGAAGATGAGCACTGCGACCACACTGCCGCGCATGGAACCGCCGGGTTGCTGCGTCGTCAGATTGCCCGCGCCCGACAGCCAGGCGGCCGAGCGCGATGCGCGGGTGTTCGCGGCGTTGGGCGACCCCGTCCGGCTGGCCATCGCGCGGCTTCTTGCCCGCCATCCGGCGCTGTGCGTGTGCGAAATCCAGGGAGCCTTCGACCTGGCCCAGCCGACGATCTCCCACCACCTGAAGGTCCTGCGCGACGCCGGCCTGGTCGAGGTCGCCCGCCGCGGGACGTGGGCGTACTACTCCCTGCGCCGCGACACCGTCAAGCGGCTGGCCCAGGGGTTGGTGGAAGTGCTGTGAACGCCGCATCAGCATCCGACGGGCACAGCCCTCCGCGGCTGACCGCCTCCGCCCAGTTCCAGGGCGCCTGCGAGGACAGCGCGGTGTTGATCGCCCTTGCTGTGCGGCAGTTCCCTGTGGGGTACATTCATCGATATTCGTCGATGATGATCGAGGAGGCGAAGATGATGCACCCCTTGCTGTCGGAAGCGTGGGCAGGCGAGGGGACCCGGGAGATCCTGCGCGAGCGGCGACAAGACACCCTCGTCCACGAGGCGACCCGCCGGCGCACCGCCGTACACTGTGCACAACCGTCCGTGCGGTGGTTTCGGCAAACCTTAAGCGTGGAGGTGTGCCCATGCAACCAGACAACCTGAAACGGGCGGTTCGGGCCCGGTACGCTCAGCAGGCCACACGCGATGCGGGATGTGGGTGCTGCTGCGGTCCGGAGCCACTGGGCTACGATCCCGCAGTCCTGGCGGGGGTCCCAGAAGAGGTGCGCAACACCTCGCTCGGATGCGGCAGCCCCGTGTCGGCCGCGGGCCTCAAGCCCGGCGAGGTGGTTGTGGACCTGGGCTCGGGTGCGGGGCTGGACCTGTTCCTGGCGGCGCGGGCGGTCACGGAGGAAGGGCACGTCGTCGGCGTCGACATGACGCCGGAGATGATCGAGCGAGCGGAACGCAATGCCCGGCGCCTGGACGTGCGCAACGTCTCGTCCGTGCTGGGGGACATTGAGGCGCTGCCGCTGCCGGACGCGTTTGCCGACGTGATCCTGAGCAACTGCGTGATCAACCTCTTACCGGACAAGGCCCGCGTCTTCCGAGAAGCGTACCGGGTGCTGCGGCCCGGCGGTCGGCTCGTCGTCTCCGACATCCTGGCGTCGGCGGCGCTGCCGCAAGAACTGCGCGAGGATCCGGAAGCTTGGAGCGCGTGTCTGGCGGGGGCGCTCCCCGTGGCGGAGTACCTGCGGGCCGTCCGGGAGGCGGGGTTCGTGGGCGTGCGCCTGACGCGCGGCCTGTCCGACGGATGCGGCGAAGCCGGGTGCTGTTCGGCGGCGCCGGTGTTCACCGCGACGGTGATCGCAGTCAAGCCCACCGATCGCCGGCCAGCGGGGGCACGGGGATCTCAAGGCCAGCCGAAGCCCACAGACACGTAGGTTCGGGCTGCTGGGGTCTTTGCTACTCGGCGGCTTCCGGAGCGACCGACGCGCGGAGGTCAACCGCCCGTCCGGCCGGCAGCCAGCGCAGCGAGACGAGCGCGAGAAGCACCAGGACCAGCGACACCGCAAACAGCGTGCCGAGCCCGGAGGCGAGCGAATCCTGCATCGCGCTCAGCGTGGCGCCGGGCAGCGCCGCGCGCCTGACCGGGTCGAGGACCGTCTGCACCGCCCGCGCGGGAAACCCGTCGGCCGCCAGACGCGCGAGCAGGAGGCTACCCAGCAAACTCACACCGATCGCGCCGCCGATCGTCCGGAAGAACAGGGTCAGCGACGTGGCGAGACCACGCTGCGCGTAGGGGACCGAAGTCTGCACGGCGAGCACGAACACCAGGATCGCGAGTCCCATGCCCGTGCCGAGCAGGGCGGTCGCGAACTGCACCGCCGCGACAGACATCTGCGGGTTCATGCGTGTCAGCAACACGAAGCCGCCGGCCAGCAGCGCAAGCCCAACGGAGGCGATCGCGCGGAAACCGATCCGCAATATCAGGCGGCCGCCGATCGTGCTCGCGACCGTCCACGACAGCATCAGCGGCATCAGCGCAAACCCCGCGTCGGTCGCCGCCCCACCCCGCACGCCCTGGACGAACAGAGGAATGTAGTACAAACTCCCGAACAACGCGGCCCCGATCAGCAACCCGCTGATCGACGTCACCGCCACGACGCGGTTGCGAAACAACTCCAGGGGCAGGATTGGGTGCGCCACCCGTGTTTCCCTGTACACGAACACAGCCCCCAGCAGCACGCTCGCCCCGACACCGGCCCAGTGCACGCTTCCCCGCTCGAGGCTCACCAGCAGCAGCACCACGGAAGCCACCAGCAGCACGGCTCCCGGCACGTCCACGTCGCCCTCGGCGGCCGCGGGACGCTCCGGATACCCTCTCCACACGACCCACAGCGCTACGGCCCCGATCGGAAGGTTCACATAGAAGATCCACGGCCACGACCAGAAGTTCACGATCACGCCGCCCAAGACGGGACCGACGATGCTCGCCACGCCCCACACGCCGCTGAACAGCCCCTGGATGCGCGCGCGCTCCTCCACGGTGTAGATGTCGCCGATGATCGTGATGGCGATCGGCAGCAGCGCCCCAGCCCCGATCCCCTGGATCGCCCGGAACACGACGAGCTGCGGCATCGTCCGCGCCGCACCACACAGCGCCGAGCCTGCGAGGAACGCCGCGATCCCGAACAGGTATACGCGCCGACGTCCATACCGGTCGCTGAGGCGACCGAACACAGGAGTCCCCGCGGTCATCGTTAGCGAGTATGCGGCGACGACCCACGGGTACAGTTCGATGCCGTCCAGCGTGCGGGCGATCGTGGGCAGAGCCGTCGCGACGATCGTCGTATCCAGCGCCGCCAGGAACATGCCGAGCATCACGGCGTACGTCACCAGCCAGCGGTCGCGGCCGGTCATCGTGTCCAGCTCAGGACGCGTCACGACGATCTTCATACTCCGTAGGATCCCGCCCACGCGTTTGCGAACTCATTGTCACACAGATATCGAGGAGGTCGGCATGGTCCCACCCAGGCTCGAGCGGTCGATCCTCGTCGTCCCCGCCTCGAGCGCACGGATGATCGAGAAGGCCCTGGCTTCCGGCGCAGACGCGGTACTCGTCGATCTCGAGGACGCGGTCCCGCCCGAGCACAAAGCGCCGAGCCGGGCCAACGTGGTTCGCGCCTTGCAGGACCTGGACTGGACTGGAAGGGTGTGCATGTTCCGCATCAACGCCCTGGACACACCCTGGGCGTACGGCGACCTCGTCGAGATCTTGGAATCGGCCGGAACCGTCGTCGACTGCGTGATGGTGCCCAAGGTCGGGCGCATCGAGGACGTTACGTTTGTCGCGACGCTGCTCGATCAGCTCGAGCTCGCTGCGGGAGGCGGCCGTCGGATCGGGATCGAGGCACAGATCGAGACGGCGCTGGGTGTGGTCAACGTCGACCTCATCGCGGCGGCCAGCGATCGACTCGAAGCCTTGGTCTTCGGTCCGGGAGACTATGCGGCATCGATGGGCATGCCCTCGACGGCCATCGGTGTGCCCGACGAGTGGGATGCCCGATATCCCGGTCACCGCTGGCACTATCCGATGCACCGCATCGTGGTCGCCGCCCGCGCCCGTGGGCTGCGCGCGCAGGACGGCCCGTTTGCCGGCGTTCGCGACCTCGAGGGCTTCCGGCGTTCGTGCGAGGTGGCGCGGGCGATGGGGTTCGACGGCAAGTGGTGCGTCCACCCAGCGCAGGTTCCGATCGCCAACGAAGTCTTCTCCCCGACCGAAGCCGAAGTCATCTGGGCACGGCGTGTGCTGGAGGCCTACGAACAGGCGCGGCGCGACGGACGCGGGGTCCTCGCCGTCGACGGCCGGATGGTCGATGCGGCCTCGGTCCGGATGGCGCAGGCGGTGGTGCACAAGGCCCGGCAGATACGCGACGTGGGTGCCTGACACCGTTGCGTGCCTGGCACGTGGTCTGATGGTCTGACCACCGTGCCACCACCGTGGCTGGCACCTACGCGAGGGGAAGCCCAGAATACGCCCGGTCGAGGATCTCCATGGTGTGCAAGACGGGCAGGGATCTGCCCAGCCTCGCGAGGTGCGCCCGGATCTGCACGATGCACCCGACGTTGCCGGTGGCCACCACCTCGGCACCGGTGGCCAGCAGGTTGTGGGCCTTGCGGCGGCCGAGGTCTTGGGCGATGTCCGGCTGTTCGAGGTTGTAGATCCCAGCCGACCCGCAGCAGATCTCCCACTCCTCCGGCTCCAATAGACTCAGGTTGGCGACGGTTGACAGCAGCCGCCGCGGTGCCTCGCGTACCCCCTGCGCGTGAGCGAGGTGGCAGGGATCGTGGTAGGCCACCCGTACCCCAGCACCAAGCGAGCCTGAAGGCACGATGCCGACTTCGGCGAGGAAGTCGCTCACGTCGCGCACCCTGCGCGCCAACGCCTCGGCGGTCGGCGCTTCGGGGTGGCCGGCAAACAGCAGGCCGTACTCGCGCATCGCCGATCCGCATCCGGCCGCATTCGTCACCACCGCATCCACGTCGGGAGGGAACGCTGCGAGGTTGCGGCGAGCCAGAGCGCGCGCCAGCTTCGCTTCTCCCGCGTGCATCGGGAGAGCGCCGCAGCATCCCTGCTCCTTGGAGATCACGGTCTCGATGCCGTTGCGGCTCAGCACACGCAGCGTCGCCCGGTTGATCTCGGGCGCGAGCACCTCCTGCACACATCCCGACAGCAGCGCCACGCGCGCGCGACGCGTTCCCTGCGCCGGAACGACCTCAGGCAACGGCAATGCCGAGGGAAGGGAAGACGGGAGCAGTTCCACCATCGCCTGCAGGCGTGACGGCAGGATATGGGCCAACGGGCCCGCGAGGCGTCCTGCCCACGCGGCGAGACGGAACCGCCCCGGATGGGGCAGCGTCGCCATCACCACCCGACGCAGCACCCGCTCGCCGATGGGCCGGCGGCGGTGCTGTTCGGCATGATCGCGGAAAGGTACGAGCAGCTCGCCGTACCGGACTCCGGAAGGGCATGCGGTCACGCAGGCCATGCACCCCAGGCACCTGTCGACGAACGGCGCCGCTTCGTCCGGTGCCAGACTGCCCTCCAGGACTTCCTTCATGAGGAAGATGCGGCCGCGCGGGGAGTCCATCTCTTCGCCGAGCACACGGTACGTGGGGCAGGCGGGAAGACAGAACCCGCAGTGCACGCACGTCTCCACGGCCTGGGCCATGTGCGCACCGGCCGCTCCGTACCGCCCCAGCGGAATCTTATGCTGCACTAGGCAATTCTCCCGAAGCGCCCCCCAGGGTCGAGGGCGCGCTTCACCCTCTCGGCGAACACACCGTCGCCCCACGCGCCCAGGCGCACCCGCCCCGGAGGACCCAGAACGCACAGGCCCGCCAGTCCAACAGACGTCAGGATCGCGTCCAGGTCTCCGAGGTCACCGGGGCACGCTACCCATGCCAGGTTGCCGCCGACGCTGTACCGGCGCGCAGGCTCCCTCGCTGCCAGTCGCTCCTCCAGTGCCGTAACCCGTCCCGGTGTGATTGACACCTTGACCAGGGAACATCCGGCGGGAACCCACGAGAACTCGCGGACGGACTCCCACAGCGCAACTTCCTCGTCGCCGCGCAAAACCCGCGCCGCCCGCCCCAAGAACTCCAGCAGCCGCTGCAGCCGCACGTCCAGGGACTCGGATAGGCCCCCGATTCGTACCCACAGAACGCCCGGCGGCTCCAGGTCCAGCGCCTCGATGTCGAACCGACTCACGTAGAGGTCTTTCAGCGCCTCCACCGCCGCGCTCATGTCGGCGCGCTCGACGTGCACCGTTGCGTACGACCGTGGCCTCGGGAAGACCTTGAACGAGAGTTCGACCAGCACACCCAACCGCCCCAGGCTCCCGACCATCAGCTTGGGAAAGTCGAAACCGGCGACGTTCTTGACGACCTTGCCGCCGCCACGCACGACGCGCCCCTCGCCGTCGACGAATCGCACGCCGAGCACGAAGTCCCGTACCCCGCCGTAGCGATACCGCCGGGGCCCGCTCAAACCCGCGGCGACGGTCCCACCCAGCGTGGCCCCCGCCGCGGCGAGCGGCGGGTCGAAGGGTAGGTACTGACCGTGCTGTGCAAGCAGTGCTTCCACTTCGCGCACCGGCGTGCCAGCCAGCGCGCTGAAGGTGAACTCGCCCGGATCGTACTCCACGACCCCTGTCAGGCCCGACATGTCCACGACCGTCTCGCCGTCGGCGGGAGCCGAGAGCGCGGTCTTGGTGCCGCCCCCGCGCGGCCTGATCCGCGTACGCTCGCGCACCACCTCCTGCACATCGTCGATGCTGCGTGGGCGGCAGATCATGCGCAGGCTCACTCGCGCGATGGGAACATCTTGCCCCGGTTGGACAGTTCCAGCGGGTCGACAGCCCGCCGCAACCGCCGCATCGCCTCCAGGTCCGCCTGGCCGAACATCTGCGGCAGGTAGTCGCGCTTTTCCATCCCCACGCCGTGCTCGCCGGTGATCGATCCCCCCAGACGCACGCACAGCCGCAGGATCTCGCCGGCGAGTTCCTCCGCCCGTGCCAGCGCGCCCGGCTGGCGTCCGTCGTAGAGGATGAGCGGGTGCAGGTTGCCGTCGCCGGCGTGGAACACGTTGGCGACGCGGATGCCTGACTCGCGGCTCAACCGCTCGATCTCCGCGAGCGCCTCTGCGAGCCGGCCGCGCGGGACGACGCCGTCCTGGACGATGTAATCGGGGCTCAGTCGCCCCACCGCGGAGAACGCGCTCTTACGCCCCTTCCAGATCACCTGCCGCTGCGCCTCGTCGCGCGCCAGGCGGACTTCGTAGGCCCCCGAAACCTTGATGACCCGCATCAGGTGCGCCAGTTCGGCTTCGATCTCGGGGAGTTCGCCTTCGAGTTCGACGATCAGGATGGCCGCCGCGTCCAACGGATACCCCGCCCCAACCGCGGCTTCCGCGGCCTCGATGGCCAGCCGATCCATGATCTCCATCGCGCCGGGCAGCAACCCCGCCGCCACCACCTGGGCCACCGCCTCGCCCGCCGCCTCGAGGGTGCGATACGCTGCCAGCACCGTGCGGTAGCCTTCGGGCTTGGGCAGCAGCCGGAGCGTGATTTCCAGCGCGATGCCCAACAGCCCCTCGGAGCCGACGAAGATCCCAACCAGGTCCGGCCCGACGCCCTCGACGCTGCCGCCCCCCAGCTGCACCACCTCGCCGTCGGCCAGCACGGCCTTGATCGCCAGCACGTGGTTGGTGGTCATCCCGTACTTCAGGCAGTGGGCCCCGCCGGAGTTGAACGCGACGTTGCCCCCGATCGTGCAGACCGGCTGGCTGCTCGGATCGGGCACGTAGTACAGACCATGGGGCGCGGCCGCCCGCGAGACGTCGCTGTTGATGACGCCCGGTTCCACCACGGCCAGGCGTTCGGTCGGGTCCAGGCGCAGGATGCGGTTCAATCGGTTGAGGGCGATCACGATCCCGTCGGGCACGGGAAGCGAGCCGCCCGACAGGCTGGTGCCGCTGCCCCGCGCCACGAACGGTACACCCGTACGGTTGCACCAGCGGACGGTGGCCACGACCTCGTCCTGCGTCTGCGGCAGGACGACGGCGACCGGCCGGGCGCGGAAAGCCGTCAGCGCGTCGGATTCGTACGGCGCCAGCTCGGCCGGTCGCGTCAGGATCCGAGCGGGTGGGTAGATCTCCCGAAGCGATGATCGGATGTCGAACGTGCTCACGGTTTCATGACCGACGGGCGTCAGGGAGGGGTGAGTCGCGCTCCTATAGCCGCTCGTACCCCGGCACCGTCAAGAACTCCACGAACTCCTCGCTGAGCACGAGTGCGTCGAGGATCTCTGCGGCCTCGCCTACCTTCGATCCGGCGGCTCCCTCGCGGACCAGGCGCTCGACTTCCGCTTCCCGCAATGAACGGTACAGCGCCTCATCCACCGCGCCGTCCTTGTGCAATCTGGCGCCGTGGCGAATCCACTGCCACAGCTGGGCGCGGCAGATCTCGGCGGTCGCCGTGTCTTCCATCAGGTTGTAGATCGCGGCCGCTCCCGTGCCCTGCAGCCAGGCATCGAGATACTGCAGGGCCACGCTGACGTCGTTGCGCACCCCGTCGCCCGTGATCGAGCCGCCGGGGACGCGGATGTCCAGCAGGTCTCGCGCGGTCACCTGCACGTCCTCCCGCAGCCGCTCCTTCTGGTGCGGGCGGCCGCCCAGCACGCGGTCGAACGGATCCTGCGCCACCGCCACCAGGTCCGGATGTGCCACCCAGGTCCCGTCGAACCCGTCGCCCGACTCCCGCTCTTTGTCTTCGCGCACCTTCGCCAGCGCCACCTCGTTGACCGCCGGGTCCTTGCGGCTGGGGATGAACGCCGCCATGCCGCCGATCGCGTGCGCGCCGCGGCGGTGGCACGTCTTGACCAGCAGCTCGGTGTAGGCGCGCATGAACGGCACCACCATGGTGACCTGCGCACGGTCAGGGAGCACGAAGTCGGGACGGTGGCGGAACTTCTTGATCACGCTGAAGATGTAGTCCCAGCGCCCAGCGTTCAGCCCGGATGCGTGGTCCCGCAGTTCGTAGAGGATCTCATCCATCTCGAACGCCGCCAGGATCGTCTCGATCAGCACCGTGGCCCGGATCGTCCCCCGCGGGATGCCCACCGCGTCCTGCGCATACTGGAACACGTCGTTCCACAAAGCCGCCTCGAGGTGGCTCTCGAGTTTGGGGAGGTAGAAGTACGGACCGCTGCCCAGATCCAGCAGCTCCCGCGCGTTGTGAAAGAAGTACAGCCCGAAGTCGAACAGGCTGGCCGAGATCGGCTCGCCGTCCACCCACACGTGCTTTTCGACCAGGTGCCATCCCCGGGGCCGCACCACCAGCGTGGCGGTCGTCTCGTTCAGCCGGTAGCGCTTGCCCTCCGGACTCGTGTAGGTGATCGTGCGGCGCACGGCGTCGATCAGGTTCTGCTGGCCCGCGACGACGTTCGCCCAGGTCGGCGACAGCGCGTCCTCGAAGTCGGCCATGAAGACGCGCGCGCCGGAGTTGAGCGCGTTGATCATCATCTTGCGCTCGACGGGACCGGTGATCTCCACGCGCCGGTCCTCGAGATCGGGAGGTGCCGGCGCCACCCGCCACGCGCCGTCGCGTACAGCCGCGGTTTCGGGGAGGAAGTCGGGCATCGCGCCGGCGAGGATCTCCACCTGCCTCTGCGACCGGCGCTCCAGCAGCGCGCCGCGCCTGGCGCGGAACTCCAAGTGCAGCGCGCCGACGAAGTCCAGGGCTTCTGGGGTGAGGACCCGCTCGGCACCCGGAACTTCGGGACCGCGTACCTCCACACCCGATGGCGAAACGATCCTCATCGTCGTCTTCTCCAACTACTGCGACGTCGACGTGGTCATCTCCCGCCGACCTCCCCGTGCACCCGGAGGGGCTCCTTGGGCGGCCCGGCCACCTCCGTTGCCGACACGCGCGCCGGGGCTTCGCGTAGGTAGCGCGCCGCGTGCTCTGGCGGCACCACGTTAATGTAGAAGCCGGTTCCCCATTCGAAGCCCGCTACGTGGGTCAGCCTGGGCATGATCTCGATGTGCCAGTGGTAGTAGTGCCTGGGCAGGAGCTTGTACGGTGCGGTGTGGAGGATGAAGTTGTAGGGCGGGTTGTCCAGCGCCGCGTGCAACTTGTGCAGCGTCGCACCCAGAGCCTCGGCCATCGGCAGGAGATGGTCGTCGGCAAGATCACCGAACGACGCCTGGTGGAACCTCGGGACGACCCACGTCTCGAACGGGAACCGAGACGCGTAGGGCTCGTAGGCGACGAACTGCTCGTTGGCGAGCACGATGCGCCCTCCGTCGCGTAGCTCCCTCGCGACGACGTCGCAGTACAGGCAGCGCGCGTGCTCGGCGAAGTAGGTGCGCGCCACTTCCAGCTCCTCTTCGGCCCGGCGCGGCAGCACCGGCAGGGCGATCAGCTGCGAATGAGGATGGGAAAGGCTCGCGCCGGCCGACCGGCCGTGGTTGCGGAACAGCAACGCGTACTGGAAGCGGGGATCGCGGCTGAGGTCGACGTAGCGCTCCCGATATGCGCGCAGCACCGTTGCCACCTGGTCTGCCGACAGCAGCCCGAGGTGGGCATCGTGGTCAGGAGTCTCGATGATGACCTCGTGGGCTCCCACGCCGTCCATGTGCTCGGCGAGGGGACCGCCGTCGGGGTTCACCTCGCCTTCGATGCGCAGTGCGGGGAACTTGTTGGGCACCACGCGTACCTGCCAGCCGGGGGTATCAGGAGCGGTCCCGTCGGGCCGGATCGCGAAAATCTCCGGCGGCGTCCGGCTCTCGCGACCGTAGCAGAACGGGCATCGCTCACGGTCCTCCAGCACCGCCTCCCGCGACTTCGTGAAGTCCGTGGGCCTGGCGGCCCGCTCGGTGGCGATGATCACCCAGCGGCCGGAGACGACATCACGTCGCAACTCGGGCACCTGCGGCCTCCAGATACCTGCCTTGTTTGCCCCCTCACCCCGTCCGCGCGGGCCGTCCGACGAGCGGTGGCTTCCGCTGTGATCGGGACAACCGTGCGCCGGGGAACGCCCCCATACTACCCTCCGTATCCGCGGTCGCCAAAGTCCCGCCCGGCCCTGCGCCGCTCGACCGCCTTACGGTAGAGCTCGACGTAGCCCGCCGCTGCCCGATCCCACGAGAAGTCCGCCGCCATCCCGGCCTGCACCAACCTGGACCAGATCTCGGGGTCCCGGTGGGCAGCCAGTGCTCGCTCGATGGCCGTCCACAACGCATCGGCCGTGTAGTCGACGAAGACGAACCCCGTGGCCTCACCTCGCTCGATCGCATCCGGTGTGGCGTCGGTGATGCTGTCGGCCAGTCCGCCCGTCCTGCGCACGACCGGGACGGTGCCGTATCGGAGGCTGTAGAGCTGATTCAGCCCCGAAGGTTCGTAGCGAGACGGCATCAGGAAGATGTCGGCGCCGGCCTCGATCCAGTGCGCCAGCCGCTCGTCAAACCCGATCCGAACGCCGACCGAACCCGGATGGGACCGGGCAGCGTTGCGGAAGAGGTCTTGGTACTTGGGATCCCCCGTGCCGAGGAGGACGAACTGGGCGCCGGCCGCGACGATCCGGTCTAGGCACGCCGCGATCAGGTCCAGCCCCTTCTGATCCGTGAGCCGCGACACCACCCCCAACAGTGGCGCTTCTGGCGCCGGGTCCAGACCGAACTCCCGCTGCAGCTCTGCCTTGCAGACCGCCTTGCCGCTGAGGTCGGCTGCGCTGTAGCGGGCCGGGATGAGTTCGTCCACCCAGGGATCCCACACCGTGTAGTCAGCCCCGTTGAGGATGCCGTACAGATCGTGCGCCCGCTCGCGCAGGACACCGTCGAGACCGCACCCGAACTCAGGGGTCTGGATCTCGCGCGCGTACGTCGGGCTGACCGTGCTCAACAGATCGGCAAACACCAGCCCGCCCTTGAGCAGGTTGACCTTGCCCCAGAACTCCAACGCAGCCGAACTGAACAGCTCCGGCGGCAGGCCCGTGGCCGAGAAGCGTTCGGCTGGAAACACGCCCTGGTAGGCCAGGTTGTGGACCGTCAGGAGGCTGGCCACGTCCCGCAAATCGGGATCGCCACAATGGGCGATCTTCAGGTAGACCGGGATCAGCGCGGTCTGCCAGTCGTTGCAGTGGACCACGTCGGGGATCCAGCCGCTTTGCCGGCACCATGCCAGCGCCGCGCGGCAGAAGAACGCAAACCGCTCCAGGTTGTCTTCGTAGTCGCGCCCGCCCTCCCCATACAGGCCCGGACGGTCGAAGTAGCCCGGATGATCCACCATCCAGACCGTGACGTCACCCAACGAGGTTTCGACGATCTCCCCACCGCTCTCGCGCACGAGGCTTGAGGGCGCAGGGATGGGGATGGAACCATACCGCGGCATGCAGATCCTCGCGTCGATCCCCGCTCGGGCCAGAGCAGCCGGCAGCGCGGCGCTCACGTCCGCGAGTCCGCCGGTCTTCGCGAACGGTGCAACTTCCGAGGAGACGAACAGCACCCGCAAGGCGTCACCCCACGAAAGCCAATGGTCGGTGCCGGTGGTCAACCGTGCGGCGGCCTCGATCGGACCTTAAGCCGGCGGCCCATGACACGCTTGAAAGCCCCGGACGGGGATCAAGTCTCGAGGCGGTCACGACCGGGTGGTGCGCCCCGTCCGGTGGCGACACGTGCAGTGCAATATGGACCCGTTAGGCCATCCAGGCCGTCCCGGGTCATGATAGCAGGCACCGCTGCCACCGCCGAGCGAACTCCAGCGCTCGGCTTGTGCCAGCGGCCAACCTCCATGCATTGGACCGGCCTACGGAGAGCCGCGCCCCACATGCGGCGGAAGAAGGCCGAGCGCACGTTCTTTGTCCAGAACCGTAGCCCATGCATTTATAACGGAGTCCGATATAGAAAGCGGGGGACAGCCGGAAAAACGAACTTTCTTGACAGCACAGCGGTAGAGGCCGCATGCTGGCGCTGCAGGGGTGATAGGGTCTTTTCAGCTTCCAGGACAATCGAACTCGGATTGACGCTTGGAGTTTGGACGCCGACCCCAGACGGGGTGTGCGTCAAATCTCCAGCTAACTTCAAGGAAAGTGCCGGACAACCGACTGTGACGGACGCAGTCGGTTGTTTTGTCTGACGCGAGGGCACACTGACCCCCTCGCCAGACACAGGTAGTACCCAGCACGCCGGAGGCTCGGGCCGCTGGCACTTGTAGCCGCAGTGCTGCAAGAGCAACTACCGTGCCAAACCGGATTAAGGAGTGCGCCATGAACAAGTGGGGTTAGCCGTTACGCATCGACGGATCGTACGGACGCGGTGGTACCGGCACTGCACACCAAACCAGAGGAGGGCGCTATGAACAAGTGGGGTCGTACCAAGTGTGAGCGCTGGGCCTAGAACCTTCAGTTCTCAGTTCACCGTCATGACTACCCCAGTGTTGAGGAGGGCGGCATGAACAAGTGGGGTCGTACCAAGTGTGAGCGCTGGGCCTAGAACCTTCAGTTCTCAGTTCACCGTCATGACTACCCCAGTGTTGAGGAGGGCGGCATGAACAAGTGGGGTCGTACCAAGTGTGAGCGCTGGGCCTAGCGCTTCCGCACATCGTGCCTGCGCCAGGGGATAAAGCCAGAGTTCTCCGCACTCCCTGATGACACGGCACTTCTGTATCTTCTAGGCCAGAGGGGCTGTAGTTCTAAGTGGCACGCGATTTGCTCCCTAACTTCCCCTCGACGGGCGGGTACCGCCCCTCGAGCGGAGGAAATGCTCCGGTGCGCCCGCAGTTAAAGCTGCTGATTGCTGTCGTTACAGCAGGCTTCGGCATGCTTGCCGTCCACGTTGTCTTGCTGTTGGTCAGTGATCGAGTACCGGTTCTCCATCAGGACGTCGCTGTGCTAATGTCTGCGACCTTCGCTGCAATCCTAACTGAGCTTCGGCCTACGAGGTTCAACATTGGTAAGGAAGGCACCGAGGTAACCCTTACCATTATCATCGCCCTTCCTGTTCTCATTCTTTACGGATGGCCAGTGGCCTTTCTCTTACTGGTGTTTGCCGCAACCACAACGCACATTCAAGCCGGCAAGCCTTGGTTTAAGACGGTCTACAACGTCGCCACGTACGGGGTCTCAGTGTTTCTCGCTGGGACCGCCTATCAAAGTGTTGCGGGCAACACTGCCTTTCAGAATGCCCTGCCGCATAGCATCATTGCTGCACTTCTTGCGGGCGGTGTCTTCTTTGTTGCAAACAGTAGCATGATCGCAATGGTAATCTCGGTAGCCCAGGGCCTGTCATTGCCTCCAGTGCTCTTTCAGAATATGTCCGTCGTGGCCCCGGTGTTTGGAGCAATGATTGGCCTCGCGGTTATCGCTGTGCTTCTTTGGAACCTGCATCCGGCCGCATTGCTCCTCCTGATTCCACCAATGATCGCCACCAAACTCTCCTACGAGAACTACGTCCGTCTGCGCACGGAGACCGATAGCTTCATCCAGGCCCTGGCCGACGCCATCGACCTTCGGGATCCATATACGTCGCAGCACTCCCAGCGGGTGGCCGAGCTGGCGACGGCGCTGGGTCGGCGCCTGGGAATCAGCAGTCAGGACCTGCACAACCTGGAAGTCATCGCCCGGGTGCACGACGTGGGCAAGGTCGCGGTCCGGGACGCCGTACTCCAGAAGCGGGGGAAACTGGACGCCGACGAGCTCGGAGAGATGCAAGAGCACGTCGAAGCCGGGGTACGTATCCTCGAACGCATCAGCCTCTACCGGCCGGCCCTCGACGTCCTCCACCAGCACCACGAGCGGCTCGATGGCTCGGGCTACCCGCAGGGCCTGAAGGGCGAGGAGATCCTCTACCCTGCGCGAATCCTGGCGGTGGCCGACGCCTACGATGCGATGACCACCGACCGCCCCTACCGCCCGGCGAAGACTCCGGAGGCCACCGTCCGGGAACTATACAGTGTTGCCGGCAAGGAGTACGACCTCTCGGTGGTCCGCGCGCTCGAAGACGAACTCATCGCCCGCGGCGTACTGAAGGGACCGATCATCCCGGCTGCGATCGAGCCGCCGGCGGAGGAAACCGTCGCCCCAGCACCTAGCCACAGCGCCCGCGTGATCCCCATCCACCGCGCTGGCCAGCGTACCTCCTCCCCCTCCTCCTGACCAGCCCGGGGCAAGACCCTCACTTCGCCATCACCAGGATCAAGTCGTTGACGTTCGTGTTCGTGGGGCCGGTGCGCAGGAGGTCTCCGAACGCGTCAAAGAAGGTGTAGGCGTCGTTGTCCACAAGATATCGGTGCGCATTCAACCCCTGGTCCCGCGCGCGTCGGAGCGTGTCGCCGTCGGCCACCGCACCAGCAGCGTCCGTCGGCCCGTCGGTTCCGTCCGTTGCGAAGCTGACGACGAGTGTCCGCTCACATCCTTCCAACCCGAGGGCAGCAGCCAGCGCCAGTTCCTGGTTCCGCCCGCCTCGCCCGCTGCCGTGCACGGTGACCGTCGTCTCACCACCCAGGATCAGGCAGGCCGGAAGGGGCACCGGACGGCCGTATTGGCGTTCCTCCCTGGCGAGAGCGGCGACGACGCGAGCCACCTCGCGAGCTTCTCCTTCGACACTCGTGCTCAGGATCATGGAAGCGTACCCGCGCGCCACAGCCTCAGCCTGCGCGGCCTCGGCCGCCTGCACCACGCTTCCGACGATCGTAGTCGTCACCCGCTCGAAGACCCGATCTCCGGGCTTGGGCGTCTCTTCGACCTCACCCGATGCTCCGCGCCGCAGGCGCGCCAACACGGTCTTCGGCACGCGTTCCTCGAGGCCGTAGCGCCCCAGGATGTCCAGGGCGTCCGCGTAGGTGGTCGGGTCCGGAGCAAACGGCCCGGACGCGATGGCGTCCAGCGGGTTGCCGATGACGTCGCTGAGCACGAGGACCGCAACCTGCGCCGGGTAGGCGACCGCCGCCAGCCGTCCGCCCTTGACCGCCGACAGGTGCTTGCGGACAGCATTCACCTCGACGATCGTTGCACCGCTGCGCAGCAGCAGGTCGGTGGTGGCGACCTTGTCTTCGAGCCCGAGACCCTCCGCCGGCAGCGGGAGCAGCGCCGATCCCCCTCCGGAGATCACGCAAACCACCAGATCGCCGTCTGCGGCCTCTCGGAGCACTTCCACGATCTTGCGTGCACCCGCCTCGCCGTCGCGATCGGGCAGCGGGTGTGAGGCCTCCACGATCTCGACGCAGCGCAGATCCGACAGGTGCCCGTGCTTCACCACGACGACCCCGCCGGCGATCCGGTCTCCCAGGACATCCTCCAGTCCCCGGGCCATCGACGCCGCAGCTTTCCCAAAACCCACGACCCACACCCGTCGAATGCGACTGAGATCGTAGGTCGACGCCCCGACCCACAGGACGTCCCCTTCGCGCCGCACAAACCGGCGAACGGCTTCCTGAGCATCGACGGCGCGTATGGCGGCTTCCAGGATCGCGGCCGCGTCGCGTCGCAGATCCGGATCGGCACCGGATCGCATCCAGCGGTCGTCCTGCCACATGACGAGGTCAGCCGCGCGGACTGCACGCTACGGTTACATCAACCCCGGTCCCACGCCTGGATCAGCCGCGGTTTCAACTCTTCGAACACCCGGGCCTGCCGCTCGATCACCTCTTCGGCTTGGGCGGTGGTCTTCGAATCGGTCTCGGCGGCGAATGCCGCGATCCGGCCGAAGTAGATCGGTACGAGTGCGCCGACCACCTCGTCGGGGTCGAGATCCTCTCGGTGAAACCCCACGGCGAAGTCGTAGACCATCTTCGCCCACAGGTCTTCTCCCAGTTCGATGGAAGGCCCGACCTCCATCGCCGCGTGTGCG